>NZ_JBWQOJ010000012.1:0-77130 GCF_056591795.1 Maritimimonas sp. 2210JD6-3
ATTTTCTTTCTATTCATGCAAACTAATAATTTGTACATTTAAATTTATTAATCAACCAAATATTCATGCCAAAAAAGAGAAAAGAATTTTATAAAAAAAAAGGAAGTGTAATTAAAGATTTAGCTTCAAAAATTTTAAAATTCTTAAATAAAAATTCAACAAAATCATTCAACTACAAGCAGGTTGCAGCAGGTATTGATGTTAAAGATCATAAAGATAAACAACAAGTTATTAAAAAATTAGAAGAGCTAAAACAACAAGAACGAATTAAAGAAGTTGAGAGAGGTAAGTACCAAATCATTCAAAACGAACATTATCGTACAGGTATTTTAGATGTAGTTTCAAGTGGTAACGCATATTTTATCTGCGATGACTTAGAACATGATGTATTTATACCCTCTATAAATTTAAATAAAGGATTAGATAATGATCTTGTAAAAGTGTATGTCTATAAAAGACGTAATAACAATCGTTTTGAAGGAGAGGTTATTGAAGTTCTTGAACGTGCAAAGAAGGAATTTGTAGGTGTTTTACAATTGAGTAAGAATTTCGGATTTGTATTACCTGATAATGATAAAATGTATGCAGACATCTTTATTTCAAAACAAAAATTAGGAGAAGCTCAGCATGGAGATAAAGTTGTAGCAACAATTACCGACTGGCCCGAAAATTCTAAAAATCCATTCGGAAAAATTACAAAAGTTCTAGGTAAACCAGGAGATCATAATACAGAGATTCATTCAATTCTTGTAGAATACGATTTACCTTATGAGTTTCCAAATGATGTAGAAAATGAAGCTTCAAATTTACCTGTAGAGATTACCAAAGAGGAGATTTTGAAACGTAGGGATATGCGTGATGATCTAACGTTTACAATTGATCCGAAAGATGCCAAAGACTTTGATGATGCACTATCATTTACCCAATTAGAGAATGGAAATTATGAAATTGGAATTCATATTGCAGATGTTTCTCATTATGTAAAACCAGGTACACTTTTAGATGATGAAGCGTATCATAGAGCAACCTCGGTTTATTTAGTCGATAGAGTAGTACCGATGTTACCAGAAATGCTATCAAACGGAGTCTGTTCACTGCGTCCTGAAGAAGAAAAATTAACGTTTTCTGCTGTTTTTGAGATGAATGAAAAAGCCGAAATTTTAAAACAATGGTTTGGTAGAACAGTTACGTATTCTGATAAGCGATTTGCATATGAAGAAGCACAAGCAATCATAGAAAATAAAAACAATATAATTCCAGAAAACGTTTCTTTAACAGAAAAAGAATATACAGTTGATGAAACCATAGTAGAAGCGATAATAAAGCTAGATGAGCTCGCTAAAAAACTCCGCGGTAAGCGATTAAAACATGGCGCTATTACTTTTGATAGAGTTGAAGTAAAGTTTAACTTAAATGAAGAGGCAGAACCTATTGGTGTTTATTTTAAAGAATCTAAAGATGCTAATAAACTAATAGAAGAGTTTATGCTCTTAGCGAATAGAAAAGTTGCAGAATTTATTGGTAAGGAAAAAGGAAGACCTAGTAATAAAACGTTTATTTACAGAGTACATGACGAGCCCGATCCAGAAAAATTAGCAGGATTGCAATCAATTATATCAAAATTTGGTTATAGTATCGATACAAGAACCAAAGAATCTACATCAGATTCTCTAAACAAGTTACTAAGTGATGTACATGGAAAAGGAGAATCTAATATGATAGAAACCTTAGCGATCCGCTCAATGAGTAAAGCTGTTTATACTACAGATAATATAGGGCACTACGGATTAGCTTTTGATTATTATTCTCACTTCACTTCCCCTATTCGTCGTTACCCAGATGTAATGACACACCGATTATTACAACACTATTTAGACGGTGGTAAATCACCAAAACAACCTATTTATGAAGAGCGATGTGAACATTCTTCTGAGCGAGAAATGCTTGCTGCAAAAGCAGAAAGAGATTCTATAAAGTATATGCAAGTAAAATATATGCAAGATCATCAAGATCAAGAATTTAAAGGAGTAATTTCAGGCGTTACAGAATGGGGTATTTATGTAGAAATTATTGAAAATAAATGTGAGGGTATGGTACGCATTCGAGATATTAAAGAAGATTATTATATCTATGATGAAAAGCAGTATGCCTTAGTAGGTCAATCTACACAAAACCTAATTCAATTAGGAGATGAGGTAACTGTAAAGGTTAAAAATACAGACCTCGAGCGTAAACATTTAGATTTTGACTTAATAGCATATTAAGATTTAACAAAAAATTTAACAACATAAGAATACTAATTGCTTTAAAATTTAGTTGCTATCTTTGAATATAAACACACTTTATTTATGAATTTTAATTCTCTTTTTAATAAAGGATTATTTATTATTTTTCTTTTCACTTTTACACTAAGCTTTTCACAAGAAAAAAATGAGAGAGTAGTCAACTTAGGCGATTTTCACATGGTAAAAGTATTTAGCGGAGTTGCTTTAGAACTGATTAGATCAGATGAACAGAAGATTGTAGTACTTGGAGAAAAGAAGGAAAATTTATCGGTGAAAAATACCAATGGTAGATTAAAAGTGTATCTTAAATTTCCAGAGATCTATAATGACAAAGATGTAATTATTAAGCTCTATTATAATAGAGATTTAGAGATTATTGATGCAAATGAAGGAGCGGGCATTTCTTCAAATCAGCAATTTGTGCAAGATAATGTTACATTAAGATCACAAGAGGGAGCTTATATACATTTAAATGTAGCTATAAAATATCTTACTGTTAAGACGGTTTCAGGAGCAGTAATTCGCTTACGCGGAAAAGTAATCAACCAAGAAGTTGAAGCTACTACAGGAGGTATTTATGAATCGTATGAACTACAAAGTGAAATGGCAGAGGTTACTTCAGCATCTGGGGCAAGAGCAGAAGTAATGGTAAGTGATCGTTTAGAAGCCAATGTTCGCTTTGGAGGTGAAATTCATTATAAAGGAAACCCTGAAAGAATTACTAGAAACAAATTAATTGGTGGTAAAATAATTAACAAAGAACAATAATACTAGTTTTGAATTAATTAGTACCTTTGTTTGGTAAATAGATAAGATTATGATGATTTCAGCAATATTTTTAGGAATGATTGGAACTCCACAAATAGTTTTGATAGTTGTGGTTGTTTTATTATTGTTTGGTGGAAGAAAAATTCCAGAACTTATGAGAGGATTAGGATCTGGAATTAAAGAATTTAAAGACGCTTCCAAATCTGATGAAGACGAAAAAGTCAAGGAATAAATTCGTAAATAAAATATATAGAAAACCCGAAGTAGCTACTTCGGGTTTTTTGTTATTCTATCTTTTCCATTTTCATATCATCATTTGGTATTTCTAATGAAGTTTTAAAACCAGGTAATATTTTATCTACCATGGCTTTGTTTTTAAGTTTTTCTGCTTCAATAAAATACCAGATTTCATTGTCAGAATCATATACACCAAATAAAAAACTTTTAGATCGAATACGCATATCATTCATCTTCATAACATTGTTGTTTTGTACATAACAACGATATTGACCTTCTTCTTTGACGATATCAGAGATGTCGATAACTTCAGCTTTTTCAAAAACAAAACCTTGTTGTTTCATACTTTGCATCGAAGCTTTGATAGTTTTTATAGCATTTTCTTTACCGCCCATCGCCTTCACCACTTCAGGAAATGTATGCTTTAATAGCAACTCATAATTTTCATTAAGTGTAGCAGAAGCTGCAATTTCTGCGTCTCGAAAAGCAAACTTTTTTAACTTTTAATGCTGAGCAGAAAGTGAAATCGATATAAAAAAAAGTATTGTGATGAACTTATTATTCATTCTTACCGCTAGGCTTTTTATTTTGTGATTTTTTCATTGCTTCACCTATCTGATTACTTGCTGTAAAACTTGCAACCATATCATTTAGCATTTGACTACCAGCCTGTGGAGAATTAGGTAATAAAATTAAATTACTATTGGTTTCTTGTCCTATAGACTGCAGTGTATCATAATGTTGTGTTACTACGATTAACGCTGAGGCTTCTTGAGAGTTAATTCCCACTTTATTTAATACTTCTACAGACTCTTCTAAACCTCGAGCAATTTCTCTTCGTTGATCTGCAATACCTTGCCCCTGTAAACGTTTACTTTCAGCTTCAGCTTTCGCTTTTTCTACAATTAAAATACGCGCAGCATCTCCTTCAAACTGAGCAGCGATTTTCTCACGTTCAGAGGCATTAATTCTGTTCATTGAAGTTTTTACTTGTGGATCAGGATCAATATCTGTGACTAACGTTTTTATAATGTCAAAACCATAATCAAGCATTGCATCATTTAATTCTGATTTTACAGCAATAGCAATATCATCTTTCTTAACAAATACATCATCAAGTTTCATCTTTGGTACTTCAGCACGAACTACATCAAACACATAACTTGTAATTTGATCATGTGGATAATCTAACTTATAAAACGCATCATACACTTTGTCTTTAATAACCTTATATTGAACAGACACTTTTAATTTTACGAATACATCATCTAGTGTTTTCGTTTCAATAATTACATCTAATTGTTGAATTTTTAAACTCATTCTACCCGCGATTCTATCGACTAATGGAATTTTAAGATGCAATCCTGAATGACGAATACTTTGAAATTTACCAAAGCGTTCAATGATAACTGCGGTTTGTTGCTTAACTATAAAGAAAATTAAAGGCAGTAAAAAAACAGCCAGAAAAATAAATGGGATATAACCAAAAAGTGCTTCCATGATTTTAAGTTTTAATTTGACTAATGAATTGTATTTTATGTTATAAATTTAAGAATTAATAAAGAGATTCTTTATTTTTGGATAAAATACTTTTTATGAAGAAAATAGTAGGTATATTAATATCGATAATAGTAGCTATTACCCTCATCTATTTTTTGTTTATTTACTATGCCACGTTTAGCGACGGATACCGTTCGGGTGAGCTAATAAAAATTAGCCACAAAGGAGTACTATTTAAAACTTGGGAAGGAGAAATTAGTCAAGGTGTTTCAGAATCACAGCGCTTTAATTTTTCGGTAGAAAGCTCAGAAAAAGAAGTCATAGATAAATTAAAAAACATGCAGGGTCAAACCGTAAAACTTACTTATAAAGAACGTTTTGGCACATTCCCGTGGTTAGGTGATACAAAATATTTTGTTACCAAGGTTGAAACTACTAGTCTTGAATAATTAATTTTTTATTAAAACGGCCTTGAGTTGTGTAAAGACGTAAAAAATAAACACCATTTGATAATCTCTTAACCGAAATGGTGTTACCGTTTTGCAAAGTATTGGTCTCATGTATTTTCTTTCCGCTGACTGCATAAATCTCAGCTTTTTCAAGATTAAAATCACTAGAATTTTTAATATGTATCACATCGCTAACGGGATTAGGATATACCGATATTGTTTTACGTAAGGTTTCTTCATTTGTAGATAAAACCTCTTGAAGCGTAAAAACGAATGTGCCAATAATTGCATTAGAAAAAGGAGTTACACCCTCTAAAGTTTTTATAGGTTCATGTGGAGTAATATCATTATTTGAAGAAGTGTAGGTAACACCGGCATCAGTTCCAGCGTCAGAAGCATATACATCTACAGAGATAGAGGTTTGCCAATTACCACTATCATCTGTAAGTTTTTGATTGCCAATCATTGCAACCCAATCAGGGCTAGGGGCGATCATTGTAATTAAACTCACGTATGGAAATTCAGCACTAATTGTAATATTATCAATTGTAATAGTGCCTGGCCCGCTACTCAAACCTGAACCAGCAATGCGTTGATCAGCCAGATTTGCATCAATTAAAGCGTTTATTTCTTGAGTGATTGTTGATGTTCCTCCTGTCTCTGCTACTTGTTCAATACCATCGGTTGCAGTTGCACCATCTTGAAAAACTAGAGCACCGTTTTTGTGAGATGCCCCAACTAATGGAGACCAGTGTGCAGCACCAGCAGGGTAATCTGTGGGGTGCGTGGTACTGCTCCAATTAGTTATAAATTCAATTGTATAAGTTGCAGACTGAGCGAAGGTAAACAACGATAATAGGAATAAAAACCCTGAAAGGAAGAGACGAATCATAGTGAGTAAAGCTATTGTGTAGTAGTCGTCCCTTTATGATAAAACCTTACACAGAAAGTTTTTTTATAGCTCTCTCTATACTACTAATCGTTTCTTCTTTACCTATTAGGTTTATTATTTCAAAAACATCAGGGCCTTGTAGAGATCCAACCAAGCTTAATCGCAAAGGCATCATTACTTTACCAAATCCTATCTCCTTAGAAGTAATCCATGATTTTACAGTAGTTTGTATAGGTTCAGTAGAGAAATCATCTATTTCGTTCAATACCTCAATTAGCGCATTCATTAAAGAAGCGGTGTCCTCTTTAAACGCTTTTTTAGCAGCTTTTTCGTCATAAGAAGTTGGTGTCACAAAAAAGAAATTCCCTAATTTCCAAAAATCACTAACAAAAGTTGCACGCTCTTTAATAAGACCAATTACCTTAGTAACATACTCATTATTGTTTTCTAAAAATTGAGCAATTTGCTCTTTAGCTTCATCACTCGCCTCCTGATATGCTATTAATTCTTTTTCAAGGATAGGTAAGTATAATTTAGTTAATTCTTTATCAGACTTTGTTTGTAAGTATTGTTGGTTAAACCATTTTGTTTTATCAGGATTAAATTTTGCTCCCGATTTACTTACATTTTCTAAACTAAAAGAGTCGATAAGCTCTTGTAGTGAGTAGATTTCTTTTTCTGATCCATCTCCTTCGTTCCAGCCTAATAACGCTAACATATTTACAACAGCTTCGGGAAAATAATCATCTTCACGATAGCCTCGTAAAATACCATGATCGGTTTCCCACGCCAATGGAAATACAGGAAACCCTAATTTATCACCATCACGCTTACTTAACTTTCCTTTTCCAACAGGTTTTAAGATCAAAGGTAAATGTGCAAATTGAGGAGCTTCCCAACCAAAAGCTCTGTATAATAACACGTGAAGTGCTAAAGAAGGCAACCATTCTTCACCGCGAATTACATGAGAAATTTGCATGAGATGATCATCTACAATATTAGCTAGGTGATAGGTCGGCATACCATCAGACTTAAAAAGGATTTTATCATCTAAAATATTAGTATCGATTTTTATCTCTCTCCTAATAATATCATTCAACAGTAAAGTCTCATCCTGAGGTGATTTAAATCTTATAACATACTTTTCACCCGAATCAATACGTTTTTGAGTTTCTTCTGAACTAAGCGATAATGAATTGTCTAATTTCAGACGATTGTGCCAATTATAAATAAAAGTTTTCCCTTTAGCTTCATGATCTTTTCTATGAAAATCTAATCGTTCTGAAGTGTCAAATGCATAATAGGCATTACCAGACTCTAATAATTGCTGAATATATTCTTTGTAAATAGCTTTTCGCTCAGACTGCCGATAAGGACCAAAATCACCTCCAATTTCTGGTCCCTCATCAAACGGAATGTTTAACCAGTTAAGTGCTTCAACGATGTATTCTTCAGCCCCTTCTACATAACGTGTTTGGTCAGTATCTTCGATACGAAGTATAAAGTCACCCTTATGTTTTTTTGCAAATAAGTAATTAAATAAAGCAGTACGAACACCACCAATATGTAATGGACCCGTAGGACTTGGAGCAAAACGAACTCTAACCTTGTTAATCATTCTGTTAAAATTAGGCTACAAAGATAGCATATGACAATCAAAATCGTAATTTTGAGTTTAATAAAAGAACAATTAAATCTTTTGTAGAGGAATTCTTAAAAAAATGGAGCATATTAGTCTCGGTTATCAGATAGTTCCAATTTTAATTGGTTTTTTCGGGTTTATAGCTTTATTAGTGGTAAGGAGTAATCTTACGGGGAAGCCTATTTTAAGAAATCTATGTATCTCTGGAGTAGTTTTTTTCGGATTGTACTGTTTATTAATGTTAGGCTCAGTTATTTCAAGTATTTATCATTGGTCAAATTATGAAATGGGAAATCTTGTTACAATTGAAGAAAAAGTGAAAGCGACGAAGAAAATAACTAATGATACAGGAGTACAGTTTGCTTTTATTACTTCTGCATTTTTTTCATTATTTGTTTCTTCTTTTGTTTTTATAATTAGGCTTTTAAAAACGTATATAAAATCGAAAAAAGCTAATAGTTATATATAAACCATAATATTGACGAATTTCATTAACATACAATCCAAACTTCAGGAGTTTATAAAAAAATATTATACAAATGAACTTATAAAAGGCGCAATTTTATTTATGGCCTTTGGTTTATTATATTTTATTTTTACGTTGTTCATAGAGTATTTTCTCTGGTTATCACCTAGCTGGCGCAGTGTTTTGTTTTTCTTGTTTATAGCGGTTGAACTGGGTTTATTGATTCGATTTATCGTAGTACCATTAGTAAAACTAGTTGGCTTACAAAAAGGAATTACGTTAAAAGATGCTTCAAAAATCATAGGAAATCACTTTCCGGAGGTTGACGACAAACTATTAAACGTATTACAACTTAACGAATCAGAAAATAAAACAGAATTATTCATAGCCAGTATCGAGCAAAAATCACTTCAATTACAACCAATTCCTTTTAAGTCGGCAATCAATTTTACAGCAAATAAAAAATATTTAAAATACTTGGCCATTCCGATTTTAATTTGGTTGTTTACCCTACTTTCTGGGAATAACAGTATTTTTAAAGAAAGTCTTACACGAGTGGTAAATTACCAAACGGCCTATGAACCACCAGCACCATTTTCTTTTAGAATAGTAAATACTAATCTCACATCTATAGAAGGGGATCCTTTTACCCTTGAAGTAGAAACGTTAGGCAGTATTACCCCTGAGAATGCACAAATTTATTTTAACGGAGAGAACTACTTTTTAAACGATTTAGGTGCGGGAAAGTTCGAGTATCAGTTCGAAAATCTTAAAAAAGATGTTAATTTCTATATAACTGCAAATAACATCCGTTCACGAGAATACAAAATACAGGTAGTAAAGACACCGACCGTTACGGGTTTTTCTATGTTTCTAGATTATCCTAACTATACACAAAAAAAGAATGAAACAATAAATAATACGGGTAACGCGGTAATCCCTGAGGGTACTCGTGTCACATGGAACATTACTGCTCAGCAAACAGATTCGATAAACTTTGTAGCGAAGAATAATCAACCTTTTGAAAAGTTCGAACAAGATAATTTTTCTCTTACAAAACAAGTTAGGGGTAATTTAAATTATCAGATCAACACTTCTAATAGTAAGCTGAAAGATTATGAACAATTAAAATATGCTATTCAGGTAATAAAAGATGAGCATCCAAAAATTCTAATTAAGACAGATATTGATTCTGTATCTCGTGGCCCAGTACAATTTGCAGGACAGCTAAGTGATGATTATGGCCTATCGAAATTAGAGATAGTGTATTATGATGTTGAGAATAAAGTAGAAAAAAAGAAACAAGAGATCCCTATTAATAAATCTTCCTTCGAAGATTTTTATTATGTTTTTGTTCCTGAAGGAGAACTCGAGATGCTACCAGGTAAAGATTACGAGCTTTATTTTCAAGTATTTGATAATGATGTTGTTAACGGGAATAAATCCACAAAAAGTACCGTTTTTAAATTTCACAATAAAACAAAACAAGAACAATCAGATGATATTTTAAAAGAACAGAAAGAGAGTCTTGATAAGCTTGATAAAACAGCTAAGAACACTGAAAAGTTGAACAAAGATTTTAAGGAATTTACTGATAAGTTAAAAAAGAAATCAAATCTTGAATGGAATGATAAAAAAGAATTTGATCAGTTCTTAAAGCGCCAAGAACAATACCAAGAAATGTTTGAAAAGCAAACAGATGCGCTTAAGGAAAATTTAGAAGAGTTAAACGAAAACGATGAAACCATTCAAGACCGTAAAGAAGAACTCCAAAAAAGAATAGAAGAAACAAAAGAGCTTCAGAAAAAACAGAAATTATTAGATGAACTTAAAAAACTAGCTGAGAAGTTAGATAAAGAAGGTTTAATAGAAAAATTAGACAGATTAGCAGAGCAACAGAAGCAAGAAAAGAGATCTCTTGAACGGTTGTTAGAGTTAACAAAACGATTCTATGTAGAGAAAAAAGCAACAGATATCGCGAATAAACTAGACTCATTATCTAAGAAACAGGAGCAACTTTCTGAAGAAGAACAAAACGATGCAGATAAGCAAAAAGAGTTGAATAAAGAGTTTGATGATCTGCAAAAAGATTTAGAAGAATTACGCGAACAGAATAAGCAGTTACGTGAACCGATGGCTTTACCAGACTTAAAGAAAGAAGAAGAACAGGTTGATGATGAAATGAATAGAGCTAAGAATAAACTGGAAGAAACGCTTGAAGACCCTAAAAATCTAACAAAGAAAGATTTATTTCAGATGGGGTTAGATGAGGGTGATCGAAAGGAAATGATTGAAGAGTTTGAAAGAAGAAAGGACAATTCTGATACAAAGGAAGATCGTAAAAAAGAAGCAAAAAAGAATCAACGATCTGCAGGAAAAAAAATGCAACAAATGAGTCAGCAAATGCAGCAATCAATGGCTGCGATGCAAGGCGAAATGATGCAAGAGAACATCGAAACGTTACGTGCTATACTTGAAAATCTGGTTACTTTTTCATTAGATCAAGAAGCACTGATGCTTTCACTAAACGGTATTGATGCAGCGCACCCTTCATTTCCTAAAAAGTTAAAAAAACAGCAATTGCTAAAAGAGTATTTTGAACACATTGATGATAGTTTGTATGTATTATCAATGCGTCAACAAAAACTATCTGCTAAAATTCAAAAAGATGTAGCGGATGCGCATTACAATATTGATAAATCACTAGAAAATATTGCAGAGAATAGAATGCAAAGAGGTGCTTCGAATCAGCAATATACAATGACCGCAGCGAATAACTTAGCCGATATGCTAAGCGATATGCTTAACAGTATGCAGAACCCTAGTTTTGGACAAGGTAAAGGAAAGAATCAAAATGACTTTCAACTACCTGATATTATTCAAAAACAACAGCAAATGATGCAACAAATGCAGGAAGGTATGAAAGATGGTGAAAAAGAAGGTAAGGAGGGTCAAGAACAAAAAAATGGTAATGAGGGACAAAGCAAACAGGGTAAAGGTAGAGAGCAGCTAAGCGGGCAACAATATCAGATGTATCAAGAGCAGCAGCAATTAAGACAACAGCTCGAAGAGCTAATGAATAAATCTGGTAAGAATGGAAAACAAGGAGAAAAGGCATTAGAGAAAATGAAAGAGCTCGAAGAACAATTGTTAGATAAAGGGTTTACGAATGAGGTACTTCAGAATATGCTACAGTTAGAATATGAATTGCTTAAATTAAATGATGCTGAACTAAAGCAAGGCAAAGACAATAAGCGAGAAGGCATATCAAATAAAAAAACATTTCAACAACGAAAAATAGAAAAGCTGCTTCAGCAAAAACAATTTTTTAACCTAGAAGAAATCTTAAATAGGCAACCCTTACCTTTGCGAAATAATTATAAAAAGAAGGTACAAGACTATTTTAAGCAAACGAATGATTAGTTTTTATTCAGAGACAACTTTTAAACTTAAGAATGATAACTTCTTAGCCGAATGGATTTCACAAATTGTTGATGAAGAATCTTATAAAGAAGGCGAAATAGTATATATTTTTTGCGATGATGATTATTTGCTAGAAAAAAACATTAAATACCTGAATCACAATACTTTAACAGATATTATTAGTTTTGACTATACGATGGGAAAATTGATATCTGGCGATATATTTATTTCAATTGATAGAGTTCAAGAGAATGCATTAATTTTTAAATCTTCATTTATGGATGAATTACATAGGGTGATGGCGCATGGTGTTTTGCATTTTTGTGGATACAAAGACAAAACCAACGAAGATAAAAAGCTAATGCGCTCAAAAGAAGATTATTACTTATCTTTGCGCACTTTTAAATAATGTATGTTCCACGTGGAACATTTTAATAATCAAATAGTATGTTTAGCAATACGTATGATGTCATTGTAGTTGGCGGAGGACATGCAGGAAGTGAAGCAGCAGCAGCCAGCGCAAATTTAGGTGCAAAAACATTGCTAATTACAATGAGTTTGCAAAACATTGCGCAGATGAGTTGTAATCCTGCGATGGGAGGTATTGCAAAAGGTCAAATAGTTCGTGAGATTGATGCCTTAGGAGGTTACAGTGGTATCGTAACTGATAATACGGCTATACAGTTCAAGATGTTGAACAAGTCCAAAGGGCCTGCGATGTGGAGTCCTAGGGCTCAAAGCGATCGTATGCGCTTTGCAGAAGAATGGAGAACACGACTTGAGCAAACACCAAACCTTGATTTCTATCAGGATATGGTTAACAGCCTTCTTGTTGAAAACCATAAGATTGTTGGTGTTAAGACATCACTAGGCATTACGATTAAATCTAGGTCGGTTATTCTTACTGCTGGCACTTTTTTGAATGGATTGATACATATTGGAGATAAAAATTTCGGCGGAGGTAGAGCTGGTGAACGAGCATCTGTTGGTATCACAGAAGATCTTATAAAACTAGGATTTACATCTGGAAGAATGAAAACAGGAACACCACCAAGAGTAGATGGACGTTCTTTAGATTTCTCTAAAATGGTTGAACAACCAGGCGACGAAAAACCAGAGAAATTTTCGTACAGCGCTAACACAAAACCCTTAACCAAACAACGCTCATGTTATATGACTTATACCAGTAATGATGTGCATGATTTGTTACGTGAAGGATTTGATAGATCACCCATGTTCAACGGAAGAATACAAAGTACAGGGCCAAGATATTGTCCATCAATTGAAGATAAAATTGATCGTTTTGCGTCAAAAGATAGGCACCAACTATTCATAGAACCCGAAGGTTGGAATACCGTTGAGATTTACGTGAATGGATTTTCGACATCATTACCAGAAGAGGTTCAAGATAAAGCCTTACGTAAAGTTGCGGGATTTGAAAATGTGAAATTTTTTAGGTTCGGATATGCTATCGAGTATGACTACTTTCCTCCTACACAACTAACCCATACTTTAGAAACGAAGCTTGTGCAAAATTTATATTTTGCGGGTCAGATCAATGGCACTACAGGCTATGAAGAAGCGGCTGCTCAAGGAATGATGGCTGGTATTAACGCGGCGCTTAAAGTGAAGGGAAAGGATCCTTTTATATTAAAAAGAAATGAGGCTTATATAGGAGTTCTAGTAGATGATTTAATCACGAAAGGTACTGAAGAGCCGTATAGAATGTTTACCTCACGAGCAGAATATAGAACATTATTACGTCAAGATAATGCAGATTTACGATTAACACCGCGTTCTTATAAAATAGGTTTAGCATCGCAAGAGCGTATGAATCGTGTATTAGAAAAGCAAGAGAAAACAGATTTGTTTGTAAATTATTTAAAAGAAACCAGCATTAAACCAGAAAAGGTGAATACAATACTTTTAGAAAAAAACTCTGCAGAAGTTTCTCAGTCAATGAAAATGTTTAAACTAGCCGCTAGGCCTCAATTAGATTTTAATGATGTGCGCCAGTTTGAAGGAGTTAATGATTTCATTATTGATAATGATATTGATAATGAAATTATAGAGCAAACAGAAATACATGTAAAATATGCTGGTTATATCGAGAAGGAAAAGAATAATGCTGATAAGTTAAACAGGTTAGAAGATATAACCATCCCATCTAATTTTGATTACTACAAAGTAAAGTCTCTTTCTTATGAAGCAAGAGAAAAATTAAGCAACATACAACCGACAAGTATTAGTCAGGCAAGTAGAATATCTGGTGTTTCGCCAAGCGATGTTTCTGTGCTTTTAGTGTATATGGGGAGATAATTCGGTTTAATTTAATAAGTGTTCCACGTGAAACATATAGATAATTCTCCAATAGATAATTCTCAATTAAAACCATTTCTTTCCTGTATAGACTATACGGTTTCAAAAGAAAAATTTACGATTCTAAAAGATGAAGTAAATGATTTTTTAATTACTTCCCCTAGACCACAGAATGAAAATTTAGGACGCTTTTATGAAAGTGAAGATTATATTTCACATTCAGACGCTAAAAAGTCACTGTTTGATAAAGCGTATCAACTTGTTAGAAATTACACAATAAAAAAGAAAATTAAACTCATAGATGCTTTCTCAAGCACAGAGAAAAGTATACTTGATTTTGGGGCTGGCACGGGTGATTTTTTAGTAGCATGTCAAAAAGCAGGTTGGAAAGTAAACGGAATTGAACCTAATACTAAGGCAAGAGAAATCGCTCAAGAAAAATTAAAGGCAAAATTATTTGGCAGTAGTAAAGAGGTTAATAATATAACATTTGATGTTATTACGATGTGGCATGTATTAGAACACGTGCCCAATCTTCAAGAAACAATCGTAGAATTAAAAAAAATACTAAAGCCTAATGGAACACTCATCATAGCGGTTCCGAATCATAAGAGCTATGATGCTAAATATTATAAGGAATTTTGGGCAGCATACGATGTGCCGAGGCACCTATGGCATTTTTCAAGAACAGCAATAAAAAAATTATTTGCTAAAGAAGCGATGAAAACTGAAAAAGTAGTACCTATGAAATTCGATGCCTTTTATGTAAGCTTACTTTCCGAGAAATATAAAACCGGAACCATGAATCCGATCAAAGCTTTTTACATCGGATTAAAGTCAAATAGTAAGGCCTTTAAGTCTAAAGAGTATTCTTCGCTTATTTATATTATAAAAAACGCCTAAAAGACATTTTAAGACGATTTAAGGGGTTTTTATAACTTCCGAAGTATTATTTACTACTAAAGCTAAAGATTAGGGTTGTAAGAACACAATTATAGTGTCTTTTTATATAACGAAAAATTATGAGTAGTTATTTATTAATAATTTTTACTTATAGTTAATTTTTAAACGATAAGCCTTACCTATTTTTATATATTTGCGCAAATTTTAAAAACAAGACAATGAAAAAAATATGGATAGTTGCAGTTGCATTATTAGCAATGTCATGCAGCCAAACAAAAATAGCGTATGTAGATGTAGAAGAAGTAATGAAAGAGTATAAAGGAATGAAAGACGCACAAAAGGAAATGGATAAAAAGGAAGAAGAGATGAAAAAATCTCTAGATCAATTAGCTATTAACTATCAAACAGGTCTTAAAGCATATCAAGAAAAAGGACGAAGAATGTCTGCTAAAGAAAGACAAGCCACAGAAAATAATTTATTACAACAACAGCAAGTGTTAAGTCAAAGTCAGCAGGCCGCTCAACAAGAACTTCAGAAATTTGGTCAAGAGAAGATGGAAGAGATCAATGAAGATTTTGAAGACTTTGTAGCTGATTACGCTAAAAAGAACGGTTTTACTTATATTTTAGGAACTAATGATCAAACAAAATCAGTTATCTATGGTGATTCACAATCTGATTTAACAGATGAGATACTCGAAGCCTTAAATGACTCGTATAAAAAAGGAAATACAACAACCAAATCTGAAGAAAAAGACACGATAAATTAACAAATCATTAATTATCAAGGTATTAAGCACTGTTTTATGCAGTGCTTTTTTTGTTTTAACGAAGAGAAAGAAGAGTTATTTTAGCACCGTTTTTGCATTTTTCAACAACTAATTAACATTTTTAGATACTTAAACGAATATTTCTTCGTTATTGATAGAACTAAATGAACCGAAATATCATGAAAAAATACACATTATTAGCAATTTTAATGTGTTTTAGTGTACTAACTAAAGCTCAAACTTCAACGGGTAAACATCATATTAAGTATCTAGACATTAATTCTGGTAATCCTGATATAGGTGTTACTTTTTTAAGCGACAATCAAGTTGTTTTTGCCACCACTCCAACAAGTAAAATAATTAATACAGATAAGTATAATCCGTTATTAGAATTTTATAAAGGCGAAATTGATGAAAACGGGGCAATCATCAGCAAAAAAGCAATTAAAGCTGAAGGTGCTAGTAAATCTAAAACGAGCAAATCTGGAGCAACGTTCTCAAAGGATGGAAAAACGGTTTATTTTTCTGAGAATAAATATGCCAGAAGAAAATCAAAAAAAGTAAAATATGAATTGTTCAAAGCCTCTGTTAATGAGAATGGTGATTGGACAAACATCGAAAAAGTAGCTTTTAATAAACGGCAATATTCATATAGATATCCTTCAATTAACAAAGATCATACGCGCTTGTATTTTGTTTCTGATGCTGCTCCATCATTTGGTGGTAGTGATCTTTTTTATGTTGACATTAAAGAAGACGGATCTTTTGGAGAGCCTGTAAATTTAGGAGATAAGATCAATACTTCAGGAAACGAAACAACACCTTTTATAGCAGATAATAACTTCCTGTATTTTTCTTCTAACGGAAGAGATGATAGTTTGGGAAATATGGATGTATATGCTAGTGAAGTATTTGAAAACGCAATTTCTGAACCATTACATCTTTCATCACCTATTAATAGTTTGAATGATGATTACGCGTATATTGTAAATGCAGACAACAAAGGGTTTTTCTCATCAAACAGACTACAAGGTAGAGCCAACGACGATATTTACTCATTCTATATTGAGCCAGAAGAGCCCAAAGAATGTATGCAAGAGATTGTAGGTACGGTAAGAGACCAAGAAACAGAAAATCTAATTGCTGATGCATCAATTAATATACTTGACGAAGAAGGTAATGTTGTAGAAACACTAACATCTGATGCAAGTGGTAACTATAAGTTTACGCTAAGCTGTAGAAATACCTATACGGTAACTGCAGATAAGACAAATTACACTAAAGAAGAGCATATTGTAAATACAGCAAACTATTATAGCGCTCCTCCATTAGAAATTAATCAGTTACTTACTAAGGAAATTAAGCAAGTTACACCAGAAAAAGTGGTAATTAATGTAAACCCAATCTATTTTAGATTTGATAAGTATACTATTTCTTCGCAAGCTGCTACTGAGTTAGATAAGATTGTAGAAATTATGAAGGAGAATCCGGCATTAATTGTAGAATCTGCTTCACATACAGATGCTAGAGGATCGAAATCATACAATCAGCGATTATCTGAAAAAAGAGCAAAAGCGACGGTTGATTATATTGTTTCAAAAGGAATAGATAGAAGTAGAATTACAGCGAAAGGATATGGCGAAAGTCAGTTAATAAACAACTGTCAAGATGGTGTTCGTTGCAGTATAGAAAAGCACAGATTGAATAGGAGAACAGAGTTCGTAATTATGAATAAGCAGGTGTTAAATGATATACCCGTAGATAATAATGCTCCGTTATTAAAAAGTTCGAAAACCACTACAGTAGCTGAAAAGAAAAAAGAAGCTAGTACCAAGACTGTTGAAGAAACATCCACTGCTGGAATTACATTCGCTCAAGAAGATGAAAAACAGGAAACATTAGATGTTAGTGGTGATGAAGGAAGCGTCATTGAAGCTGAAGAAGCCCCAGCTAAAGAAGAAGAACCTCAGCAGCCAGAAGTTGAAGAACCAAAAGAGAAATTAATTTCTAAAAATGTGATTAAAAATAATGCGAAAGAAGTCACTCAAGTTCAACCTGAAAATCTAGTAACACAAACCAATGTCATTGATAAAAGTATTGACCAAAAAGAAAAGGAAATTACAAAACCAATAACAAAAGTAGCTACTGCTGATAACGAGGAGCAAAAAGCGGCCATATATAACAATGTATCAAAAGTCAATATTAAAAAAGCCTCACTAAATAATGAGGTTGCTAAAAAAACAGAAAAGATAGTAGGTCTAGACACAAAAGTAGCTGAAAATAGTATTAATGACGACGTTGGTAAAGATAAATTAACAACTGCTTCTGTACTCGAATCGACGAAAGAGGTCACACAAGTTCAAAAATTAGAAAAGATTGAACCTTTGGCGATGACAACAAAAAAACCAGAAAAGTTAGAAAATAGACTAACCCCTGTGTCTAATTTTGTTGTTTCTAACCAAACCCTAGAACCTGTTAAAGAAAAGAATATTGTCTTAGAAAATGAAGCGATTTCTTACAATAATTTTAATAGAGATTTTACCAAAGACGAAAACAGTATAAGTAACGTTTCAAGAAACCTATTTGACGAATCTGACGATTTCGATTCGTATAGCGGAAATGAAACCAATAGCAAACGATTGGTTGACAAAGTTTCTACTAAAAAACCTCCAAAAACCTCGTTTTCTCAAAAGGCAGCTGAAGTAAGAAAACAGTTCGAAGCAAGTACTAAAGATATCGATAAAAAGGAGATTCTTTCTGTAAATGCAATAGATGTATCACCCATGTCAGTTAAGAGAAATGGTAAATACATTATTACCAGCTCAGCTAAGAATGTTGATGTGATGCGTATTAATTTTCAAATTAAAAACAACAATCAGATCACACCAGGATATAAAGAAGTATTTATTTTAATTCAAAATCCAGAAGGTCAAATTCTTAATAGAAAAGGAACATTTGAAATGAATGATGGAAAACAGCTTACATATACTGAAAAAACAAATGCTTACTATAATAACGACTTCTTAAATCTTTCGTTAATTACAGATAGATTTCTACAAAAAATAACAAGTGGACCTTACACGGTGATTATTTATATAGAAGGATATCCAGTAGGACTAGAAATGTTCGAATTGAGCTAAAAACTACTCAATTTTACAATACTTTTCTGCGCAAGCTTCAACATAATATAGTTAGTGATTACCTACATATAATATTCTTGTTTTGATAATTATCTAATCAAGCTTAAAAATAAAAGAACAATTGCGATCACAGAATAACTTTGGTTTTATAACGTTATATGTTTAAAACAACCAGTTAATATTTACTTATAAACGGTATAATATTAGAAACAATTAACCGAAAACCCTAGAATAATGTTGAAAACCGTTCTTATAGATGACGAGGTTAATGCGCTAGAAGCATTAGAATGGAAACTGAACCGCTATGCAGAAGATTTACAGATTATTAAATGTAATTCACCTGCACAAGGTATTGAAGTGATTAATAGAGAAAAACCAGATTTGGTTTTCTTAGATATTGAAATGCCTGAAATGGATGGTTTTTCATTATTAAAGCAACTATCATACAAAGATTTTAAACTCATTTTTACTACGGCACATGATGAGTTTGCGTTAAAAGCAATCAAAGTTTCAGCAATTGATTATTTACTGAAACCAGTAGATAAAGATGAATTGATAACTGCTTTAGAAAAAGCGACAGCTACGAAAACAGAAAGTAAACTTGAAGATAAATTAAAGTCACTATTTTCTAACTTAAGTCCCGCAACTACAGATAAAATAAACATTGCTGCAGATGGTAAAATTTACTTATTAGATAAGGAAGAGGTAGTCATGTTAAAATCTGACAAAAGCTACACCACCATCTTTTTAACAGATGATCGATCGATCTTAGTTTCTAAAACACTAAAAGACGTAGAGCGAAAATTTAACTTTCCTCAATTTTTCAGAGTGCACAATTCATATTTGATCAATATGAACCATATCAAAGAGTATTTAAAAAGTCTTGGAGGTGAATTGATTATGAGTAATGGTATGAGCGCGAGTATAAGTAGAAACAAGAAGAGTGAATTAATAGAAAAGCTAGCTATTGATTAATGCTATTAGATCTTACTTCAGAATTTTACTCCTGGATTCGAGGAGCTTTTTTGATTCTTGCTATTTATCATTTAATGATTTATCTGCAAAACAAGTCTAAAACCTACCTTTTTTATAGTCTATATCTTTTACTTTTATTTCTATATTTCTGCAAACCTATTTGCCCTGAAGAATATCTTTGGATATATAGTTACATTAATTTTTCTATGCAATTTTTAGCATTTGGTTGCTATGTGCTTTTTGCCAGAAGTCTTTTGCAAAGTCGTACAAAAATTCCCGATTGGGACATATTACTAAGAATTGAATACAAGCTATTTTTTGCACTTTCAATTGTATTTATTCTGATTCAAATATTTTTTACCTATCAATATCAGGAAAAACTGTTTATTACGATCGTACCAATTTTTACGGTTTTTACATTACTAACATATATAGTACTTACCAAAATAAAAGGAAAGCATGTTACTTTTTTCATTATAGGCTCTTTAGCATACGTAGTATTAGCGAATTTTAGCTTATTACTACCGATAGCTTTAGGAGAAGAGATCTTTTCGAAATATAAAGTTGACCCAATGTTTTTTGCTTATATAGGAGCCATTATAGAGGTAACCATGTTTGCATTAATAGTAGGGGCTAGGGTTAGCTACTTAGAAGAGAAAAAGAAACATAACGAAGACGATCTCGAGATTAAAAAGAAAGAAATGTCTGGTTTAAAGATGACCGTTTTGCAAAGTCAGATGGATCCTCATTTTTTATATAACTCTTTAAACTCTATCAATAATTTTATTCTTCAAAATAACCCTGAAAAAGCTTCAGATTATATCACAAAATTTTCAAGACTTATTCGGGAAATATTGCAGAAATCATCAAGTCTCTCTATTCCGTTAAGTGAAGAATTAGGTATTCTGGGATTGTATGTAAAACTCGAACAAATGCGTATGATAGGTAGCTTTGATTACATAGTTACAGTAGATGATAATATCGATTTAGATTCGATACAAGTACCACCTTTATTTATTCAACCGTATGTTGAAAATGCCATTTGGCATGGTTTTGTAAATAAAAAAGATGATAAAAAGATTTCTTTATCAATTTACAATGATGATGATAATATTCGATGTGAGATTATAGACAACGGTATTGGCATTGAGCAATCGAAACAGAACAAAAAATCTTCTGGAATTGCCAGAAAATCATTTGGCATTAAAACCTCTGAAGACCGTATTAAACTTCTCTATCAAAATAAAAAAGTGTATGTAGTTTTAGAAGATATTTCTGATAATGAAGGATCAGGAACTAAGGTCACTATAAAATTTCCTAAAACAATCTAAATTTCCATTTATTCATAAAAGTGAACCATTTATTAAAAAATTCACTTCAATTATTTTTTATAGATTCGAAAAGTCAATTTTTGATGTATCTTTGATTTGAAACTATAACAGAACCCCTTTTCTAATGTCTATCATAACATTTTCTAAGCCTTCGGACTCAGAAATATTACAACATGTTGATGAAAAAAATCAACAAGAGGTAAGTTTCGTGGGTAGCGGAAGCATCCGTCAAAAAGTAAACGAAACACTTTATGTTCGTACCGTAAAGATAAAGTTAAAAAAACAAGAAGTTCTCAAAAACGTTATTTATGTTAAAAAAGGAATTTCTTGGTTATTTAAATCAATAGAAAGTACATCATCTGCTTAAAATAAATGTCGCTAGCTATCACCGACTTAGTGGAAAATTACTATGAAAAAGAGAATAGTTAAGTAAACTTAGATGCAAACCCCAAAATGGAAACATTTGGGGTTTATTTTTTCCAATTTGTATAAGGATTTTTACTTAGCTGAGAGTTGTAATATGAGATGACTCCTGTTACTTCCTTACCAAGCCAAGCGGGTTTTTCAAATGATTCGTTTTCATGATCCAACTCTATTTCTGCAATAGTTAAACCCTCATTATCGTCGTAAAACTCATCTATCTCAAAAAGGTGTTCATTTTTTTTAACCAAATAGCGAGTCTTTGATATGATACTAGGCTCACACAATAGCAATAATTTTTCAGCTTCGATGATAGAAATCTCTTTCTCCCACTCGAAACGACTGGTACCAGTTGTATTCGATTTTCCTTTTATTGTGATAAATCCTTTTTTATCAGTGATTCTTATCCGTACAGTTCTATCTTTATCAGAATTTAAAAAACCTTGTTTAATAGGATAAGATTCGTAGCTATCATTTTTAAAATCACTAGATTTCACCAAAAATTTTCGCTCTATCTCTAGATTCATTAGCAAGTATAATTTTCACTAAAAATACATTTTTAAGGTTAGATGAATATTAAATATCTTTGAAAAACATTTCCTTACGTATGAAGCGATTCCTTTTGGGTATTTTATTGATTTCTGCACCTACTTGGGCACAAGTAGATTTTTCTGATAGTTGGGAAGATTTTTACTCTTACAACAATGTAAAGAATTTTACAAAGATTGATACCAAAATTTATGCAATTGTAGACAATGCCGTTTTTATTTATGATGTAGCTACCCAAGAATTAGAAAAACGATCTTCAATTCAAGGATTATCTGGTGAGACTAGTTCGAGCATCTATTTTGATGAAGCATCTGAGCGATTAGTAATTGGTTACGAAACGGGTCTTATTGAGGTTATAGACAAGAATGGTAATATCACAATTGCTAATGACATTCAACGACTCAGTATTATTGGTAACAAAAGAATTAACGACATTACTGAATATGAAAGAAAATTATACATAGCGACTCCTTTCGCTATTGTTGTTTATGACATTGAAAACTTACAGTTTGGCGATACGTATTTTATTGGAAATGGCTCTTCTGAAGTTAACGTTCAGCAAATAGAAGTTCTTGATGATACTATTTATGCCGCAAGTTCAACAGGAATATTCTATGCCGATATTAATAGCCCAAACCTAATAGATTTTAATAACTGGATACAACCTCAAGGAAATTTACTGGGAGATTTTAGAACGCTTGAAGTGTTTAACAACAAGCTTTTTACAAGTACTGCATCAAGTTTATATGAAATATCACCCACAAATACGCTTCAGCTTATAATTACAACAACAGAAAATATAAATAATTTAAAAGCCTCTAATGATTTTTTAGGTATAAGTTCTCAAGATCAGGCTATTTTCTTAGATACAAACCTAAATCAATCAATTGTTATTGATGCAACAGAGCCCTATAATTTTACCCTTAATAATGTGTTCGCGGAAGGCCAATCTATTTATTTAGCTACAACGACTTTTGGTATTTTAGAAAGAGAAATTAATGAGGCAAATTTTAATGAAATTCATCCTGAAGGTCCAGTCTCTAACGATGTGTTTTCAATTACAGCTCAAAACAAAAACCTCTGGGTTGTTTACGGGGGCTATGATGCCGCATTTACACCTCGAGGAACAGCAGCATCTGTTGATCATTTCAATGGAGAAAACTGGATAAATATTCCTTTTAATGCTAATTTTCCTGCAAGAGATTTGGTACATGTAACGGTAGATCCAAATAATGAAGATAAAGCTTATATAAGTTCTTGGTCTCAGAATGATCCAGATAATTTAGCAGATACTGGCGGAATCCTTGTTATTGAAAATGATGAGCCACAAGTATTCCTGAATCAAACCAATAGCGGACTAGAATCAATTCTTATCTCTAGCCTTCCAGACTATAGAAGTATTAGAGTAAACGGAACCGCATTTGATAACCAAGGAAATCTTTGGGTAACGAATGGGTTATTGGCCGAACGACTAAAAAAACTAAGCTCTAATGGAACGTGGACGGGTTACGATTTAAATAGTCTAATTGACAATAATGCTTTAGGGTTAACAGAGTTAGTAATAGATAAAACAAATACAGTTTGGATCGGTACTAGAAGAAATGGTCTGTTAGCATATAATGAAACAGGAGATCGTAAAAGAGCTTTAAAGGCAGAAGCTACGAAAGGATCATTACCCGATCCTAATGTGCGTACTGTAGCAGTTGATCGAAACAATAGAATTTGGATAGGTACTCAAAAGGGACTCGTGGTATTTTCTAATGCTAACGGAATTTTTGATAGCGATATTATAGATGCAGCACCCGTTATTATTGACGACGATGGTATAGCAAAACGCTTGCTAGGAGAACAAAGTGTGAATAGTATTGCTATAGATGGGGCAGATAATAAATGGTTTGGTACAGACACCGGGGGTGTTTTAGGAACAAATCCTTCGGGACAAGAAACATTATTTAATTTTAATAAAGACAATTCACCGCTACCCTCTAATAAAGTGGTAAAAATTAAGGTAGATGATACTACAGGCAAGGTATTTTTTGCCACTAATAAGGGTATTGTTGCTTTTAATAATAATGTAGCACCTTTTGGGAACACATTAGGTGAAGTATATGCGTATCCTAATCCAGTAAGAAGAGAGCACAATACAGTGACTATCGATGGTAGAAATGGCACTAATTTACCAAGAGGAACCAACGTAAAAATATTAGATGCTGCAGGGAGACTGGTTTATGAAACAAACGTGATTGAGGGTCAAGAACTTAAAGGAGGTAAAGTCGTTTGGAACAAAACCAATTTGGCAGGGAGAAAAGTAGCTTCAGGAGTTTATATCGTATTACTTTCATTACCTGATGCTTCCGAAACAGCAACTACTAAAATTGCAATTATCAATTAATCATGTTGGTAACAACTAAAGCTATTGTTATTAGTGCTGTAAAATATGGAGAAAGTGATCTCATCGTAAAATGCTATACAGAGAAAGGATTAAAATCATATTTACTTAAACGGATTTTAAAATCAAAAAAAGGAAAATTAAAAGTTGCTTATTTTCAACCATTAACGCAGTTAGAATTGGTAGCGAATCACAATAATAAGGGAAATCTAAATTATATTAAAGAAGCAAAGATATCTTATCCGTATTACAGCCTTTCAACAAATATTGTAAAACAAACAATAGCTATTTTTTTAGCTGAAGTTTTATCAAAATCACTAAAAGAAGAAGAAGAAAATCAACAACTATTTACGTTTTTAGAAACTTCATTAATTTGGTTAGACACACATGAGAGAGCGTCAAATTTTCATTTACTATTTCTAATACAATTGTCTAAACATTTAGGTTTTTTTCCTGATAAAGAACATACAGCGTATCATTATTTCGATTTAGAAGAAGGTTATTTTTCATTACTAGAGCCTAGAAGATCATTTATAACAGGAAAAAAATTAACACTATTCAAACAACTACTCGGCATAAATTTTGATACTATTAATTCGTTAAAAATCAGTGGAAACGAACGGCAAGAACTTTTAGAGATTATGCTAAGCTATTTTGAATTACATTTGCCGATATTTAGTAAACCTAAGTCACTAACTGTATTAAAATCTGTGTTTGATTGAACATGAAGAAGGCGCTACTTTGTATCATTCTGCTAGTTGGAAGCATGTCTTTTGCTCAAAAAATTACGGTTCTTGATGGCACTTCCTCATTTTCTATTTACAATGTTGCTGTTTATAATCTAGATAAAACAAAACAAGCAGTTTCTGATAAAAATGGCATCATAGACCTTGCAGATTTTAATGCGAATGAAATACTAACATTCTCGCACATTGCTTACAAAGAATACAGGGCACTTAAAAGTAAGCTTGTAAGAGAGCGAATAGTGTATTTACAGAGCAAAACAGAGCAGTTAGAAGAAGTGTTTTTATCGGCATCAAAGGGGAGGGAATCTATTAAAAGAATTGCTGAAGAAGTAGCTATTATTTCTAAAAAAGAGATTGTAAAAATGTCTCCTCAAACATCTGCAGATTTATTAGCTGAGGTACCTGGAATTAAAGTTCAAAAGTCTCAATTTGGTGGAGGTAGCCCTGTGTTAAGAGGTATGGAAGCGAATCGTGTTTTGCTCGTGGTCGATGGAGTACGAATGAATAATGCTATTTATAGAAAAGGACATTTGCAAAACGCTATTACGGTATCTCCAAATCAATTAGAAAGAACAGAAATCATTTTCGGCCCGTCGTCAGTTATTTACGGATCTGACGCTTTAGGAGGTGTAATTCATTATTACACTAAAAAGCCAAGAACGAATAATATTACAACGCTAAATACTTCATTATTTTCTAGATATAGTACTGTAAATGATGAAAAAACAATACAAGCAGGAATAGAATTACAATTAAAAAAATTCGCGTCATATACTAACTTTTCTTATAGCAATTTTGGAGATCTAAGAATGGGAAGCAATCGAAATCATGGTTTTGAAAATTGGGGCTTGGTAACTGAATATTCTAATAATACAGCTACTTTTTTTAATGAATTACCAGTGTCAAATTCAAATGCTACTATTCAGCGAAATACAGGATATAATCAAACAGATTTTTTACAGAAGTTTTTTATTCCAATAACCGATAAAACAGATCTAACCCTAAATTTTCAATACGGTACTTCATCAAACATACCGCGTTTTGATCGATTAACTGAACGTCGAAATGGAGCATTGCGATTTGCAGAATGGTATTATGGACCACAACAAAGGTTACTCTTATCCTCTCAGTTAGAGATTAATCCTAGTTTTTCTTGGCTTAAAAACGGAACGATTACAGCAGCATATCAAAATATTAAAGAATCGCGTATCAATCGAAGGTTTGGTAGTTTAGATAGAACGAGTAGAAATGAAGAAGTCGATGTGTTTAGTATTAACGGAGATTTTTATGTACCGCTTACTAAAGACAATGACCGTATATTATCTTACGGAGTAGAAGTTACTCATAATGAAGTTAGTTCGACTCCCCAAGGAGAAACCTTAGAAGTAAACGGGAATCAAATTACGGGAATTTTGGGCACTTTTCCTGTACAAGCCAGATATGCTGATGGAGGAAGCTCGTACACAAGTGCAGCAGCTTATATAAATTACAGACAAGATATTAGTGATAAATCTACCTTGAATACTGGTGTGCGTTTTACAGATACCTATTTAAATGCAAAGTGGATTGATGAAACGTTTATTTCATTGCCAGATAACGATATTTATTTAGCAAATTCAGCTTTTACGGCTACATTAGGGTATGTATATAAGCCAACAAGAAATCTGAGAGTTAATACAGTGCTATCGTCGGGATTTCGCTCCCCTAATATAGATGATGTAGGAAAAGTAAGAGAAAAAGCAGGAAATGTAACGGTTCCAAACATACAATTAAGACCAGAATATGCCTATAATGCCGAGTTGGGAGTATTAAGTTATTTCAATAATAAGAGATCATTTGTTGGTTTTACAGGATATTATACATTGCTAAACAATTATATTTTTAGAGAGGAGTTTTCACTAAATGGAAATGCTACAATACTTTTTGATGGAGAAGCGGCTAATGTATTTGCTAATGTGAACAAAGGAAATGCATATGTAATAGGAGGTACATTTAATACTAAAATAGCCCTAGGCACTAATTTCTCTACTAAAGGATCGATTACGTACACCAAAGGAAAAGCTTATGATACAAATGAGCCCTTATCTTCAATTCCACCGCTATTTGGCCGAGTAGAAGTAAATTATGTCAAAAATAGATTTGAAACAGGTTTTACTATTCGCTTTAACGGAAGAAAAAGAACCAAATATTATAATATAACCGAGGGCATAGATAATATTGAACAAACACCTTTGATAAACTCAACAGCAGTTTCTTTAGCCGATCAATATTATGGCACACCTTCATGGATGACCCTGAATGCAAATGCTAAATATAGTATTACGAAAGCAATCGATATACGCATTAATTTCGATAATATTTTAGATGAACATTATAGAGAATTTGCCTCAGGTGTTAGTGCCCCTGGGCGAAACTTTTCTTTTTCTATAGTGACGAATTTTTAAAAAACTTTATTTTTATTAAATCTAAATAAGCGTATATTTGCAACAATATTTTACAGAATACATGTTGATTATTGCTCCTCATAAAGAGAAACATACCTTAAAAAGATCAATAAAAAAAATAGCTTCAGAAAAGAGGTTAAAAACCAAATGCTGCAAAAAATACAAGAAAGACAGTAGATGTAAGCGTTGTCCTTGTTTTGACATACTACAAAAAGCTTCTTAAATATTTAGATCTCTCAATCGCTTCACCCATTTCGAGATGACACTATAGCCTTTATAGTCATTTCGAAAGAGCCTATTGATAGCGATGAGAAATCTTAGATAAGATGAATACACACTAGTCTGTAATAGGCACATAGAACTCATCTAACATAATTGTATTCTCAAAAGAAGCAGCAATATTAGGTGTTTTTTTAGGTTGGCGTTTTCGTAATGGAAAAACGATTCCTGCTCCTAAAAGACCACCTAAAGCAGAATATCCGAAATCTTTGTCACTTCTTACGCGTCCGAATGAAGGATCTAATGCTTCTTTAGCATAGCCTAAAGCAGTAGCGGTAGCGGCACCGATTAAAAATGACTTCAATTTATTTCCTGTTTTTCTATAGACTAAATACGAAACACCTCCACCTATAATTGCACCTGCAACAAGATGCTCTGGATGCCCATCATCAGATATCACGGGTTGTGAAAAACCAGTATAATTTACAGTAATAAAGATTACTAATAATAGTACCTTTTTCATACATTAAATATAATGAAAATTACTTAAATGCACTTAATCCAGTGATATCTAAACCTGTTATTAATAGGTGAATATCATGCGTACCCTCATAAGTAATTACGCTTTCCAAATTCATAGAATGGCGCATGATACTGTATTCGCCAGTAATACCCATACCTCCTAAAATTTGCCGTGCTTCACGGGCAATAGTTATGGCCATATCGACATTATTGCGTTTTGCCATCGATATTTGTGCAGAAGTTGCTTTACCTTCATTACGAAGCACACCTAAGCGCCAAGTCAATAATTGTGCCTTAGTAATTTCGGTAATCATTTCGGCCAGCTTTTTCTGTTGGAGCTGAAACTGCCCTATAGGTTTACCAAATTGTGTGCGCTCTTTACTATAGCGTAAAGCGGTATCGTAACAGTCCATAGCGGCGCCAATTGCACCCCAGGCAATACCATAACGCGCAGAATCTAAACACCCTAATGGCGCTCCTAAGCCAGATTTGTTAGGTAGTAAATTTTCTTTAGGCACTTTTACATTGTCAAAAATAAGTTCTCCAGTAGCAGATGCTCTAAGTGACCATTTATTATGTGTTTCGGGTGTTGTAAATCCTTCCATGCCACGTTCTACAACAAGCCCATGAATACGACCTTCTTCATTTTTTGCCCAAACAACAGCCACTTGTGCAAAAGGCGCATTAGAAATCCACATTTTCGCACCATTTAACAAATAATGATCTCCCATATCTTTGTAATTGGTGACCATACCCCCCGGATTACTACCATGATCGGGCTCAGTAAGACCAAAACAACCCATCCATTCGCCCGAAGCTAATTTCGGTAAATACTTGTTGCGCTGTACCTCATTGCCATATTTCCATATAGGGTACATCACTAAAGAAGATTGTACCGATGCGGTAGAACGCACTCCAGAATCGCCTCGCTCAATTTCCTGCATGATTAATCCATACGAAATTTGATCTAATCCCGCTCCTCCATATTCTTCGGGGATATAAGGACCGAAGGCACCAATTTCTGCCAAGCCGTTAATAATTTGCTCAGGAAACTCAGCTTTTTGTGCATATTCTTCAATGATGGGAGAAACTTCTCGTTTTACCCACTCTCTAGCGGCGTCTCGCACAAGCTTATGCTCATCGCTCAATAATTCATCTAACTGATAATAATCTGGTGCTTGAAATAGATCTTGACCCATAATAAAGTAAAAATTTAATGTTCAAAAATAGCAATAATAGCCTTTTACGAAAGTTGTTTTTGAAACTATTTTATTAGTTACTTTTGTTGTAATGCGATTTACATTTGATAAAAGTGAAAAACTAAAGAGCAAAAAGCTCATAGAATTGTTATTTACAGAGGGTAAAGCGGTTTCTACTTACCCTGTAAAACTTGTGTATCATAAAATTGAACATACAGGTGAATTTATACTTCAAACAGGATTTTCAGTACCTAAGAGAAAAGTAAAATTAGCAGTAAAAAGAAATAGAATAAAACGGCTGTTAAGAGAGTGTTATCGTAAGCAAAAACACGTATTATACGACGAATTAGATGAAAAATATATATTTATGTTCATTTATTTAGACGAAAATGAGCAGAAATACGTTCTGTTAGAGGATAAAATGGCAATCTTATTCAAAAAATTTCTGAATAAGGTTCGATAATATCTTGAATATTCTGGTTAAAACCACACTGCATTTATGAAAAAGCTCAAAAAAATAAGCATAATTGTGTTGTTGTTATTGGTAACAACCCTAACACTCTCTTACAAATCAGATTTCTTTGAAGTAGCGAAGCAAATAGAAATATATACGACACTGTTCAAAGAGTTAAATATGTATTATATCGATGAGACAAACCCAGCTGAACTAACCGATATAGCTATTGAAAACATGCTCAAAGATTTAGACCCTTATACCGTCTATTATGACGAACAGGGTGTAGAACAAGCTAAAATTAACGCGGCAGGAGAATATGGAGGTATTGGAGCTATTTCAGGATATATCGATGGAAAATTAACGATTGTTGAACCTCATGAAGGTGCTCCTGCCGATAAAGCAGGATTGAAAGCAGGAGATCGAATTATAAAAGTAGATGACATTGTTGTTACCGATAGTAAGAATGATGCAGCAGCATCTTTACTAAAAGGTGCACCCAATACAGCAATTAAGCTTCAGATTCAAAGAGAAAACCGAACGTTTGATGTTGATTTGGTAAGAGAAAAAATAGAAATTAACCCAGTGCCTTACTACACAATGATAGATGATGAGGTTGGATATATTTCGTTTATAAAATTTAATCAAAAAGCATCTTCTGAAGTAAAAAATGCATTTGAAGACCTTAAAGCACAAGGCATGCAAAAACTCATTCTTGATATTCGGGGAAACGGTGGAGGTTTAGTGAATGAGGCTATTGAAATTGTAAACTTTTTTATACCTAAAGATGAGATTGTAGTAACCACCAAGGCAAAAGTTAAAAAATGGAGTGACACCTATAAAACCAGAAGACAACCCATAGATCTTGATATACCGATTACTGTTCTCATAGATCAGAATTCTGCTTCTGCTTCTGAGATTTTAGCAGGCTCTTTACAAGATCTCGATCGAGCCGTTATTATGGGAGAGCGTTCTTTTGGAAAAGGTTTGGTACAACGTTATAGAAAACTTACGTATGGTACTCAGTTAAAGCTTACTATTTCTAAATATTATACACCAAGTGGAAGAAGTATCCAAGAATTAGATTATACCAATAGAAACGATAATGGCGATATTCCGAAGTTTTCAGATAAAAAGAGAAACCCGTTTAAAACAAGAAACGGAAGAACTGTGTATGATGGTGGGGGTATCGAACCCGATATAAAATTTAATAGAATAGAAAGAACAAAAGCCACTGAAGCTTTATTAAAATCGCATGCTATTTTTGATTTTGCAACGAAATACTATACAGATAACCCCTCTATAAACGCTGCTAAAGATTACTCGATATCAAATGAAGATTTTAATGCTTTCACCCAATATTTAAATTCGGAAAATATATCCTTTAATACGGTTACAGACACTTATTTTGATACTGCGATTTCAAAAGCATCCGAAGAAAAATACAATACGGCAATTCAAGCCGAATTTAAAATGTTAAAAGAAAAACTAAAAGCAGCAAAACTTAAAGAGTTAATATCGAATAAGGAAGAAATTCAACAACGACTACAAAACGAAATCGTTAAGAGGTATTACTACAAAAAAGGAGAATATATCAATAAAGTACACAAAGATAAAGCTATAAATGAAGCTGTAGTTATTTTGAAAAATAGCGATAAGTATAATAGAATTTTAAATTAAAATTCTACCGAATCCTTATTTTTTATAGTGTCTTTTTAAGTAAAGAATTGATATATTTGGTTCAAAATATATGAATGACTATTAATATTCGAACCAAATCTAGAGAATCTTCTAATGCTATTGAGCGTATGTATATAACCATGCGCCACCTATTTAATAGAGGTTTTTACAAACCGATGGGTGTTTCTGGTAAAACATTAAGAGAATCACTTCTATTGCTGCGTCCAGAAATTTATGGTTCTATTGCTGACGAAAAAGCTGAACTGAATGGTCTTACCTATGTTTTAGATCGTTTACCAGAAGGAATAGAAGAGTGTCAATTCATTAATTTAACGTCAGATGAAGGCTATAAAGACTCACATTTTAAAGCAATAATTCCTCCGAAGAGAAGGCGTAATTGTTACAGGATAGATCGTGACCAGATGAATATTGAAATTACACGAGGACGATCAGATATTTATGATGTATTAACACATTTAACATTTCTTTTTATTGAATCGCATAAGATTAAAGATAAAATACTCATTGATGAAGATGAAAGCACCATAAGAGAATGGGATCAATTAAAAGAGGTAGTTATTGCTAATAAAAAACTCACTCAAAAAGAGCATGAAGTATTATTAACCCATGTTGCCACCATTCTTGGGCGCACTTTTGAAGAAGTACAAGACATTGATAGTGATTTTGCAACCGAAGCTAAGCCATATAGATTTTTTCATACTATTTTTTGGTTAGGACAATTAGCCCTAAATGAAGTACTTGAAGGTAAAAAACGAACAATTACATTTAGCTCAACGTTACGTGAGCGTATAGGACATCATATTTACGGTGAAATTTGGGCAGATAATATTAAGAGTGTACTTGATAAAGAAGGATTAATTGAAAGACCATTACACATAATTAGTGCAAACATGCATAGTGTAATGAACTCTATTTATGCTTCAGCAATATTACCTAAAGAGTCGAAAAAACATAAAGGAATTGAATTATTTGAACTATTAAGTGATAATGCTAACGAAGCTTTGCGGGTAAAAGTGAAAGAAAACGCTTCTAAAATGGGCTTGTTTTATGTAAAAGACACTTCGGGTACCAATATAAATGTACAAATAATCGACACATCTAAGATAGATTTTGAGAAAACAGCGTATAAAATTTCAAAGACCTCTAAAGATAATATGCCTGTGATTATTGTAATGGATTATGCCTTTGGTGAACAAGCTTATGAAACGATGGATGAATTGTTGAAGCCCTACGTATGCGTTACAAATGAGATACATCATATGAATGTTGAATCAATTTCGATTATGGGTAAGGCGGGTATTTTGAAAGGAGGAAAGAGTGATATCATGATACCTGATGCACATATTTTTGAAGGAACGGCAGATAATTATCCTTTTAAAAACGAATTGCAAAAAGCAGATTTAGAAGGTTTTGGTGTAGATGTGTATGAAGGCACGATGGTCACTGTACTGGGAACCTCACTACAGAACAAAGACTTACTAGCTTTTTTTCATGATTCTACTTGGAGAGCCATTGGTCTTGAAATGGAAGGGGCACATTACCAAAAAGCAATTCAATCGGCGTCAAAAATTAGAGGGAATATTTCAGAAAATGTAAAAGTACGATATGCCTATTATGCTTCTGATAATCCTTTAGAGACAGGAAGCACTTTAGCCTCAGGAGGATTAGGTACCTCTGGCGTGCGACCTACCTATGCAATTACTCAAAAAATATTAGAACAAATATTTTAAAACTGATGTCACAACCAAATACAAACGAAGAAGTAGATTTAGGAAACTTATTTAAAATTATTGGCAAAGGATTTTCTAATTTCTTTAAGGCCATTGGCAACTTCTTTAAGGCAATTTTTCATTACTTAATATTATTTTTAATCTTTATTAAAAGTAATGCCATAAAGTTAGGGCTAGCAGCACTTATTGGAGGAGGAATAGGCTTGTTTTTAGATCTCACTAAAAAGCCAATATATGCTTCTGAGATGGTGATTGAACCCAATTTTAAAAGTACACAGCAGCTGTATAATAATATTAATTTTTACCACGAATTAGTAAAACAAAAAGATAATGATATGCTGGCAAAGGCATTAGGTATTTCTACACTTGAGGCTTCAAAATTAAAAGGTTTTTATATTACTCCAATACGAAATGAAAATGAAAAGCTAGCGCTATTCGATGAATTTATTGAAGAAATTGATACGATTACCGTTAGAAATATTGATGTTAAAGAATTTAAACGAAATTTTACAGATTATGATTATACCTACCACACTATAAAGGTAAAATCTGAACAGAATGATATTTTTTCTAAAATAAGTAAACCTATTATAAGTTCTATTGAGAATAATGCTTATTTTAAAAATCAAAAACTTATTAATGATGATAATTTGCTTCAAAATGAAAGACTACTTAAAAAATCTTTAATAGAAGTTGATACGTTGCGTGAAGTATATAATGAGGTTTTACTATCAAAGGCTAAAAAGTTAAGTCAAGGCACAACTATTTCGTTGGCAGAGCGCTCTGATAAAATAGGAGAAATAGAACTTTTTAACAAACGTCTTGAACTCGGAGAAGAATTAATAGATAATAATAAAGAGAAAGCAAATACTACTGATATATTGAATGTGGTTTCTGTGTTTAATGAGGTAGGAGCCAAAGAACGAGGTGTTACAAAAAAATATACGTTTATAATAGGTTTACTTGCTCTGGGTCTTAGTTTTATATTTATTTTCTTGAAGAAAGTTAATACTTACTTAAAAAGTTATTAGAAAAAGCACTTACAAAATAGCCTAAATGAATCGGAATGCAATTTTGTATAAACATGTTTCTTTAAGTGTAATTTTTAAAGTGTTTAATATAGTTATTGTCTATCTTACAATACCATTTCTGTTAAAATTTTTAGGTAGAGAAAGCTATGGTGTTTGGGTTACTATTTTTTCAATAATAAATATTTTATTCTTTATTGATGGAGGGATATCAAATGGTTTAAAAACTAAGTTATCTAAAGCGATTAGCGCGAATAATTTTAAACTTGCTAGAGAATATATTTCTACTGCTTACTTTTCAATTTTTATAATAGCATTAATCTTTTTTATAATTGGATTTATCTTATTAATTATTGTTGACTTACCAGCTCTATTAAACATCTCTAGTGCAATTGAGGCATCTGTTGTAAAAGATACTTTTCTAGTAACTTTAGTATTCGTTGTTATGAATTTTACTGTTTCTTTATATAAAGTATTATACTATTCTATTCAGAAAGCAGCGTTCGTTGAGTTTTCAGTTCTTTTATACAGAGTACTAGTTTTTGTTTTTTTGCTGTATGCTTTACATAATTTAAACGGATCGTTGAAGTACATAGCATTTATTTATGGTCTTTTAAATATGCTAGTTGGATTATGTTTTACAATTATTTTTTTTAGAAGTAATAAAAAACTATCTCCAAATATAAATTTCTTTAACAAAAATAGGCTAACTGATCTAATGGAGTTAAGTTTTGGTTTTTTTATAATTCAATTATGTCTTATCGTAATATTTGCAACAGATAATATTTTGATTTCTTACTTAATTAATCCTCAAGAAGTTACTAAATATGATACAGTTTTAAAACTTTTTCAGGCATTAATAACGCTCTCATTGATAGTTTTAGAACCTTTTTGGGCATTGTTTTCTGATGCTTTTCAAAAGAAAGACTTTAACTGGATTCGGAAAACATTAAAAAAATTAAACAAACTTTTTATATTACTTTTATTTGTTACTGGTTTATTAATGCTATTCGCAAAATTAATTTTAAGATTTTGGATAGGTGAGATGTTTTACATTGAAAATCTTTTGATTATTTCTATGGGTATTTTTGTTATGGTACGAGTTTATGGTTTAATTTATATGTATTTTTTAAATGGTATTGGCAAAATAAATTTACAAATGTGGCTTTATGTTTTTGGAGCCATTATAAATATACCAGTATCATTTTTTTTAGTAAAGAATTTTGGATTAGGAAGCTCAGGAATAATAATAGGTACAATATGTAGTATACTAATCAATACTATATTTTTACCAATTCAATCACATAAGATTTTAAATGCCTATAAAAATTTCAATTATAACAGCATGTCTTAATTCTGAAAAGACCATTGAAAGAACTATAAATTCTGTATTAGATCAAAATTCGAATAATATAGAATACATAGTAATAGATGGAAATTCTAAAGATAAGACATTTGAAATCATAAAGTCTTACAATCAGAAGTTTAAGAAAGCCAATTTGCAATATATATATATAAGCGAGCCAGATAATGGTATTTACGATGCTTTAAATAAAGGAATTAATCTAGCCACGGGTGAATTAATTGGTATTATCGGAAGTGATGATTGGTATGAAAAAGAAGCCATAAGTAGTATTGAAAACGCTTATGACAGCGGAAGATATGACTATATACATGGCAATATGAATGTTTACTCTAAGACCAATCGTTTTTTAAAAACAATAAAACCTTCTGCTAAAATTTTTATGATTAAAAAAATGACTTTTTTTCACCCTACATCATTTATTAAAAAATCAGTATATAATGAACTACAAGGCTATTCACTTAAGTATGATATTTGTTCAGACTATGATTTTCTTCTAAGAATATTAAAAGGAAATTACACTATCAAATACTTAGATAAAACAATTACAAATTTTTCTCATGGAGGTGTTAGTACAACTCAGATAAATAAAGCTTTGTTAGAAGCCCACTTAGTAAGAGTAGAAAATAAATATAATAGTTTTTTAAGCATTTATTTTTACTATCAGGCATTATTAATAAACAGAATCAGAAATTTATTCAGTGAAGTTTCAAGTTAAAAAATTAATCCTTTTTTTCTTCCTATTAGATAATCTATTTATCCCGATAAATCTAGGTTTTGATTTTAGGGTAAATTATATCGTTTATATACTTTACATAATAAACTCTCTATATGTAAATAAAAAAATTTACTTCAATAAAAATTTTTTAACAGGTTCATTCTTACTTATAGCAACGTCTTTACTAATTTCTATAATAAAAGGATCACCAACGATGCTTGTTTTTAAGCAAGCAATTCTCATATATTTCAGCTTTTTTGTTTCCTATGTATTATTAAATGATTACAAATACGATATTATAAAAATTATTAAAGACTATATAGAATTTATTTATTTAGCTGCAGTGGTTGGATTAATACAACTTCTATCTCAATCTTTGGGCTTTAAACTAGGTTCAGATTATAGTTATTTAGGCTTTGATATGGGTGTATATAAAGTAGATACTTTTGCAAGAATCCAATCTTGGTTTTACGAACCCTCCTTTCTCGTTTACGCTTTTATGCCAGTAATTTTTATTATAATTGCTAGGTTTTTTAAGTTGACTGATTTAGTTTCAATTAGAAGAGGTATATTAATCCTAGTTATATTTTTATTATCAAGATCTGCTATAGGATATCTCGGCTTACTCATTTCTATAATTTTCATTGTCAATTATAAGTATTCAGTTTTAAAATCACCAAGAGTTGTAGTTATTTCAATGCTTTTGTTTTTTATTTCTTCATTCTATTTATATACAGTACCAGATATAAAGTTTAGAGTAGATGATACATTAAAACTATTTTTTGATGAAGAGATATCTAGTGATGATATAGAAAAAACCAATTTAAGCACGTATGCTTTGTATAGCAATTACAAAGTCACAAAAGAAGCATTTTTAAACAATCCTTTATTTGGCACAGGACTAGGTACTTATGAATATAATTACGATAGGTATTTATACAAAGTAGTGCCGAGTAATAATTTCAGAAAGTATTACAAGATTAATAGAAGTGATGCTAATAGTATGTTGTTTAGAATGCTAGCTGAAATAGGCTTTATTGGCACATTCTTTTTTATGTTTTTAATTTTCTCAAAGAGATGCAAACAAAATCATTTTGATAATACAGAAACCATCAGTAAAACGCAACTATGGTTGATAAGCAATGGAATTTTTGTGCTAATTTTAATTAGATTGTTAAGGCAAGGACATTACACAATGATGGGTTTTTCGTTGTTTTTATTGCTGTATTACTATACATATAAAGAGTTAAAGCTTTATGCAAATAATTTTGATCAATAAATGATTTTAGACCAAAAGAAGATATTAGTTGTAAGCGGCATAAACCTTTTTGAAGGAGGTCCGTTAACTATTATGCAAGAAGCATTATCTATTCTTTCCAAACAGTTTTCTGATTATTTTGAAATTATTGCACTTGTACATCAAAAAAGTCTTTACAAGAATTTCGATAATATAGAGTTTTTAGAGTTTCCAAAGTCTAGAAAGTATTGGTTATTAAGATTATATTATGAATACTACTATTTTAAAAAACTCTCTATTTCGTTACAGGCCGAATACTGGTTATCTATGCATGATATTACACCAAACGTTAAGAGCAGGCACCAATTTGTTTATTGTCATAATCCTTCGCCTTTTTTTACTCCTAAAATTAGTGATGTTATTTATGGTTTTGTGCCAGTACTGTTTTCATTTTGTTACAAGCATTTATATAGAATAAATATCAAAAAAAATAAGTATGTGATCGTGCAACAAGACTGGATTCGTGAAGAATTCAAAAGAACGTTTAACATTAACAATGTAATTGTAGCACATCCCGACACCCAAAAAAATAGTATTAATAAGTCTCAAAAATTAACGGTTGATTTAGGTTACAAGACTCTATTTTTTCCAAGTTACCCAAGATCATTTAAAAATTTTGAAATAATTTGTAAAGCATATAGTACTTTGCCTAAGTCTATCCAGAAAAATTTAATAATTTACCTTACAATTAATAATGATTTGAATGCTTATGCTAAAAAAATAGTAAGAAAATACAAAAATCTTGTAGGTCTTAGGTTCATTGGTTTATTATCTAGAGAAGAGGTTTTTGAATATTACGCTAAAGTAGATGGATTGCTTTTCCCTTCCAGATTAGAAACATGGGGTTTGCCTATAACAGAGTTTAAAAGTTTTGACAAACCAATTTTTTTAGCAGATTTACCATATGCTCACGAAACTTTAGGAAACTATCATAAAGCCAAGTTTTTCAACCCATATTCTTATGAAGAATTAGCATGTATAATGACTGATTTTGTGAACGGCAAAGTTAACTATTCTAAAAAAATAGAGCTTTTTATAAAAGAACCTTTTTCGCAAAACTGGGAAGATCTTTTTAATAAAATTCTAAATAACTTAGATGCTAAAAAAGATTAATCTCAAATTTTGGTTTTTAATACCACTTGCCTTGCTTCCTATTTTAACAATGGGAATGATTTCGATATCCATTTTTTTAATAATAATTCTTGGAGTTTATTTTTTTTATACCTCTAAAAGAAATGAAAAAGATCTTAATAAAGGAAAAAAATGGTTTTTACTTGTAACAGCATTTTATTTTTGGAACGTAATTGCAATACTATATTCAGATAATATGCTGTTTGGATTAAAAAAATTACAAAGTAGTTTAAGCTTAATTATTATACCAGTTGTAATACTTATAGCACTTCCAAGAATTCCTAAAAAAGTATTTAATATCATCAATTTTATATTTGTACTAGCATCAACTACCCTTGCATTATATATTCATTACTATCTTATTTCTAAAAATGTTTATACCGATTTAAATGAGGTCACTTTTTGGAACTTACCCATACGTGAACAATTAGAAAAAAACACTTTTAAAGAACTACATCCAACGTATGTTGGTATATGGTTTATGTACAGTTTTTTATTCTTAATAGATTATATCATAAATAATCTAACAAAGCTGAGCAAACGGATCGTTTTTATTGGTATAATCGTCACAATTTTTTTACTTATAACAACAATATTGCTATCTGCAAGAATTGTGTTTATCGCATTTGTTTTTGCATTAGTTATGTATTTACTTTTTAAAATAAAAAATAAACGATCTAAATTTTTAATTGTATTTGTTACTTTAGGGGTATTTGTAATTTCGGTGCTCACAAATCCTTTTTTAAAATCTAGGTTGATTGATGAAATAAAAGAAACGAAGTTAGTTCCTCCTGTAGGACTTAAACATAACTCCACAAATATAAGAGTAGGTATTTATCAATGTAGTTTACAAATAGTTAAAGAGAACTGGTTATTTGGAATAGGTTTAGGGAATGTTCAAAACGAATTAAATAAATGTTATAACCAATTTAATACCAATGCTTATGGCATTACGAATTATAACACACACAATCAATATTTGCATTATTTGATATCAAGTGGTTTTTTTGGTTTTTTTCTATTTGTTTTGGCGATGTACAAACAAGTTGAGTTAGCAATTATAAAAAGCGATTATTTGTATATAGCTTTCATGTCTTTAATATTAATATGTTTTTTAACAGAAAACCTATTGGTTAGAATCAACGGTGTAGTTTTCTATTCATTTTTTAATTCCCTTTTTATAAAGAGATGTATTTTAACGAGTCAAACAGAATAACATTAACAGCGACTATTGTTTTATACAATAATGATATAAAAGTACTACAAGAGGCCGTAGATAGTTTTCTTAATACACCAATAGACAAAAAACTTTTTTTAATAGACAACTCTCCTTCAAATAACCTAAAAGAAGCATTTAAACGTACAGATATAGACTATATTTTTTTGAATAAAAATATGGGTTTTGGTTCAGGCCACAATTATGTAATCGAGAAAATTAGAAACTATTCAGAATTTCATTTAATACTAAACCCAGATATTAGTTTTGAACCACAAGTATTAATTAAGCTGATGGAAGTTTTGAAACCTAAAAAACATACAGCTATGATTGCCCCAAGAGTAGAATATAGAGATGGTTCACATCAATATTCTTGTCGCAGATTTCCCTCTTTTTTTGAGCTGATAGTTAGAAGAATTTCTTTTTTAAAACCACTATTTAAAAGGTTAATTAATAAAGGGCAATATAAAGATAAAGACCTTTCTCAACCATTCTTTGCAGAATATCTTTCAGGGTGTTTTCAACTATACAAAACAAAAGACTTTGTTAAATTAAATGGATTCGACTCACGATATTTTATGTATATGGAAGATGTAGATATTTGTAGAAAAAGTATTGTAATTGGTAAAAAGAATTTGTACTATCCAATGGTAAAAATTACACATAAATTTGAAAAAGGATCTTCAAAAAAAATTAAACTATTCTTCTATCATTTAAAATCTATTTTTCAATACTTTTACAAATGGAAAATCACTAACAAAAACTTTAAGTGAGAGAGTTGTTAAAATCTAACATAAACGAGTCACTTATCCTTTTATCTTTATTTAGTTTTTTGTTTACTTATTTCTTAATTCCAAAGATTATTAAATTGGTAAATCATAAAAACTTAATGGACACTCCTAACCATAGAAGTTCACATAAAAAACTTACTCCAACTTTTGGCGGAATAGCATTTTACATTGTAATTGTTTTAACATTATTTCTCATCGACAATTTTGAAGAGAGTGAAATAAGTTTAAATATTATTACTGGATTAACAATTCTATTATTTATAGGCTTAAAAGACGATTTAGTTGTTGTTTCATACCAAACAAAACTATTAGGTCAATTTGTAGCCACCCTAGCTTTTTTATTAAGTACAGGTCTCTATAATCTAAACCTACATGGTTTTTTAGGCTTCTATGAACTTAACTTTTGGATTGGAGCGATATTATCGATCTTAATTTCTATTTCAATAATAAATGCTATAAATTTAATAGATGGTATAGATGGTTTAGCATCATCTACAGCAATTTCGATATTGTCAATTTTTGCAATTGTTTTTTATACCGTAAAAAGTTATTATTTTACAGCAATCTGTGTAACCTTAGTAGGCTCACTAATTGCTTTTTTAAGATTTAATTTGTCTTCTAAAAATAAAATATTTATGGGTGACACAGGCTCTTTATGTTTGGGTTTTATTATAGTGATAATGATAATAAAATTTCTATCATTGGACAATTTTACTATTGAAAAAATAAATTTTATACCAGAAAACTCAGTTTTTGTCGTATTAGCAATACTTATTTTTCCAATTTTTGATATGATAAGAATAGTTTTGGTAAGAATAAGCAAAAAGCAGCATCCGTTATTAGCAGACAAGAATCACACCCACCATGTTTTATTAGATTTAGGTAATTCACATATTAAATCTAGTATATTAATAAGTGCAATTAGCCTATTAGTTTCTATTAGTTTGATTTATTTAACAACTATAATTAATGAATTTTGGATTTTAGCCTTTGTTTTTTTAGTACTTTTTTGGTTATTTATGTGGGTGTTTTTTAAGTTGTCCTTGAAAATAGAAACTTAAAAAAGAATCTTCAAAAAATATCCGCTTGTTTTTTACACATGTAAAATCAAGTATTGAATATTTTAAAAAGTGGGGAGTAGTATAAAGTCGTTGTATTCATATTTTACTAATTATTCTATATATCCTAAAGAAATGGCTTTTTTTAGTAATTCGGTAGCCGAATGTACATTTAACTTTAGATAAATATTTTTCTTATGCGTTTCTACGGTATGCTTACTTATATGTAATTTATTTGCAATTTCCTCTACAGTCAAATTTTTTCCAATTAGATTGATAATTTCCTTTTCTCGTACAGTAGCAAGTGTATTTGTATAATTATTTCTTTGTTTTTTAATAATTGTAGTAAAGTAAACTTTATTGTGATAAACAATTTCTCTTATAGCTGTAATAATATCAGAACTTTTATTATTTTTTAGCAAATAGCCATGAATACCATTTATAAATTCAATTTGTTTGTACATACTAATGACGAGTATTTTTAACTCTACATAGTGACTTTTGATAATTTTAATAAACTCAATACCATTCATGCTAGGCATTGATATATCTGTGATTAGGAGATCTAAGGTATGGTGGTTATGTTCAATATAATTAAGAGCGTCTTTAGCGTTGTTGAATATCGAAACAATTTTTATGTCTGATTCTAGGTTTAATACTTGCTTAAATCCATCTAAAAACAACTGATGATCATCTACTAAAAGAATTCGTATCATAATTGATTTATAGGTATTTGTATAATAATGTGTGCTCCTTTACCCCCTTCTATTTTTAAAACGCCATTGCATTGCACAACACGTTCTTCAATATTTTTTAATCCAATCCCTTTTTTAATTTTGGTAAGATCAAAACCAACTCCATTATCTTCAAATATAAATACTAAATGATCTTTATGTTTCGTAAAAGATAAAGAAACTAATGAAGCTTTAGCATGTTTTGATGTATTATTTAAAAGCTCTTGAATAATACGATATAAAGTATGTTTTAATTCGTTTGAAATTGTTATTAAGAAACCTTTAGGATAAACAGAAAGGTTAATTTTTAAATTAAAATTAGTGATGTAATAACTAGCTAATTCATTTAATAATACATCAAGGGTTCTATTAGAGATAAAATTCGAACTTAAGTTATGCGACAGCATACGCACTTCTTCAGTTACTGCAGTGATGGTCTTTGCTACTTTTTGCGTTTTTTTACTGTTGTCGAATGAGCTTAAAAAATGTTGTATACCAGCCAATTGCCCTGCAATACCATCATGTAATTCACGAGCTATCCTGTTTTTTTCTTTTTCTTGTCCTTCTATTTTACCTTCTATATGTTTAATAGTTTGAAGGTTGATTAATCGTTCTTTTTCTTGTTGGTGTAATTTCTGTTCTTTACTCCGTATAATTTTTTGGGTTTTATTTCTATGAATGAGTAAGAAAAGTAATAAACCAAGTAATCCTATAACAGAAAGTGAACCTAATACTATTGTTCTCCTTTTGTTATCAGCCAATTGTTGTTCTTTTTCTAGTAGCTTTATTTTATTGTTCTTCTTCTCAACTTCATATTCTGTTCTAATTTTTTCAAATTCTTTAGTTTTATCAATGTTAAAAAGACTGTCCTTTAATAATACGTGCTTTTCTTGATAGATATAGGCCTGTTTAAAATCGTTTGTATGGTAAAAAACACCAGAGGCTATCCAATAGGCTTTAGCTTTTTGATAAGCATCTACAAAGCCTCCATAAGTATCAATCGCTTTTTTATAATATTGTTTTGCACGATTAAGATCGTCCAAATGCTCATAATAAATTCCTAATGATAAATTAATATAATGTAAACTAGAATTATCATTAATTAGCTTAGCTTTTTCTTTAGCTTTTATTAAATACTTTAGAGCCAAGTTATATTTTTCATTTTTTCTATATCGATCACCAAGGTTTGAATTAATTAAACATTGTAAGTAAACATTGTTTCCTTTTTGGGCTGCTTCAAGCCCTTTTTTATAGTAACTTACGGCTAACTCATTATTATTACCGTTTAAAATAGCATTTAAATTATAGGCATTGGCTAACTCATTATAATACCCATGATTTTTGATTTCTTTAATAGTAGTTTTAACAATGTTTTGTGCCAATTGAGTATTGTTAATTCGTCGGTAGAGTCTTGCTAAATTGTTTTGAACTTGATAATACGCTTTGGTTTTAGCTTTTAAATAGGTGAGCGCTCTTTCATGATAAGTAAGAGAAGCTGTATAATTGTTTTTTCGCTGTTCAATGGCACCTAAATAAGTATGTATTACACCTAATTGTAAAGAATCATTAATCGCTTCAGCTAGAATTTTGGCTTTTTTTAAACTTACTTCACAGCCGTCATTTTTCTTTAACAGGTACTGAATTTTACTTAAGTTACAATATGATTGTACGAGTAGAACCGTATCTAATTTTTTGCTTTTTATAAAAGCGTTTTGTGCATTTTTTAATGCTGCATTAAAGTCGTTATAGAGTAGATCCTCAAACTCAGCATGTAGCTGAATAACATCATCTTTTTGTTGACTATATGAACATAAAGAACTGATAATAGCAAACCACAAAAAAATTATCTTTAGTAAATTCAAGAGCGAATTATTTTTATCAATGCTTAAATATACCATAATCGTGGTATTTTTTAATAAGTATTTAATTTTCAAATTTGTATAGGTATGAAAACAATAAAACAGTTAAAAAGCAATCAAATACCATTAATAGTTGTACTATTTTTTACAATACTAGTAAGTTATTCTCAAAATAATTGGCCATGTGATCAACCCTTACATGGTAATCAAGATGTACATATGGATTGCCATCAAGATATTTTAATTACTTCATTAGCTGAAGATGGGCAAACAGGTAGCATCATTAGTGGTATTATTACCAATTCTAAAACAACAAGGATTATCCCTGGGCATTCTAGAGTGAGGATAGTGCCTAGTACCGAAGATGACAAATCTTTAGGATTAAAACATAGTACTAAGGTGGGAAATGACGATAATGACGGAGGTAAAGACTTATTTACAAAACAGTCTGTTTTAAAAGAAGTGTTTAAGATTTTTCCTAACCCGGCAGAAGATTTCATCACCATTAAAACAACTGAACCTAATTTAACAGGTTATCAAATAGTAGATCTTTATGGAAACTCAGTTTTAGAAGAAAAAATTAAACCTGATACAGAAGTAATATTTTCAATAAAAAAAATACCCGCTGGATTATATCTTTTAAAAGTAAAAAAGCGAGGGCGGATTGTTTCTTTAAAAAAAATTATTAAAAACTAACATATTAACTTAAAAACATATTATCATGAAAAAAATTATTTTACTAGTTTTTGTTTTAACTTTTGTGGTTAAAACGCATGGACAAGATTTAATAAGTGGAGGTTCTAATTCTTGGATATTACATACACCAGATGTTTCAGGAACAAGTGGTAATTTACATTTTGCTCCAAAAATAAATGGGAATTGGGATTGGTCGAAACAGGTAACATTTAGACCTACAGGAGTTGTAAATTTTAGTGGGAATATGGGGATAGGAATAGGTAATAACATTCCCGAAGGAGTCTTTGATGCAAAAAGTTCTAATGAGATGAGGATTATTTTAAACAGAAATAACCAATCTTCAATAACATTCGTACCCAATATTGCTAATTCATGGTTTCATATAAGTCACGGATTAAATAATAGCTTATATTTTTCTCATGGGAATAACCCTGGAGATAATAAAATATTAACTATTAGAAATAATGGGGACGTAGGAATTGGTACAACAAATACAGACGAAAAACTCACCGTAAAAGGTAAAATACATGCCGAAGAAGTACGTGTAGATTTAAATGTACCACCAGATTATGTATTTGAAAAATACTATACAGGTGCTTCTAAACTAAAAGAAGATTATGAATTGCCTACTTTAGAAGAAGTAGAAGCTTATACAAAAGCAAACCACCATTTACCCAATGTGCCTTCAGCAAAGCAAATACAAAAAGAAGGTTTACATTTAAAAGAAATGACCTCTATGCTATTACAAAAAATAGAAGAGCTAACGCTATATACTATTGAGCAGGAAAAGCGTATAAAAGCTTTGGAAAAACAGCTTTCTGAAAAGAACTAATACAAAGTATAAATTAGATGTTAAAGTTCAAAACATATTTCTTTCTTTTAACAGTATTGGTACTACAATTAAGTTGTAGTGATGATGATAATGAAGATAACCACCCTTTAGACGGTAAATGGAATTTAATATCTGTTAGATGTTTTTGTGAACCCATTGACCTAGCTAAAGGAGCTCACATTTGGACCTTCAATACCACAGAGAATAAGGTAACGGTAGAAAACACTATAAATGAAGATTTGCACACGCTTCCTGAAACAGGCACCTATGAAATTGAGATAAATGAGAGTAGGGTACTTGTGCTATTAAGGGGCTATACATATAGTGTAGATAAAGATAAATTGACTTTATCTGACGAACCTGCTTTAAATGGAACAGTAATTGAATTTGTAAGGGATTAATTTTGAACTTTTTAAAGACTTTTTAAACTTAAGCTTAGCTTAAGGTAGCTAGATATTGCTTGAATTTAACTAAGTAATACGAAAACAAAATTTAAATGAATAAAAATGAAAAATTTAAAATATATATTGTCTCTAATCACGCTACTGTTTTTCTGTGTTGGTATTTGGGGGCAAATTGATGGACGAATAGATAACTGGAGGTATTGGAAAGAAAAAGCAGAACAAAATATCATACCTTTTAATCCAAATGTACCGCCTGCTCCTGCAAACTTTAAAGGAACAATAATTAACGCTAAAAACTATAATTTTGATTCACCAGACATACTATTAATATCAGGTAGTTCAATCACTCAAAGTGAAAATTCTGTTTTTGTAAATCCTATTGATAATCAAATATCATTAGTTTCTAATAATTCTACACTAGGAGGAAACCTAAGTGGAACTAATGCCCTTTTTTCTTTTGATGGAGGAGCCACTTGGGTTGGAAGTGTAAATGGAGCAGGAGGCACTAATTTAGGTGATCCTGCTGTAGCTATCAACTTAAATGGGAAATACTTTGTGGGTCACATAACAAGTACAGGAGGACAAGGAATTGCAATCTCCTCTAATAACGGTACTAGTTGGAGTACAACTACAATTTCTAACCCTTCTGGAGTACTTTTAGATAAAAACCATATGTGGGTTGATAATTCTAACTCTAGTACATACAAAAATAATCTTTATAGTGCTTGGACACCTCTAGGAAATGGAAACAGTAATAACACACAAATTGAAATTTCAAAATCTACAAATAACGGTAGTAGCTGGTCATCACCTATATCAATAAGTAACAATATAAATGCAGGTAGCCATAATCAGGGTGTAAATATTCAAACAGGACCGAATGGTGAAGTCTATGCTGTATGGGCTGTTTATGATAGTTGGCCAGCAAAAGAAAAAGCTTTAGGGTTTTCTAAATCTTTAAATGGAGGTAGTAGCTTTTCTTCTGCTACTAGAATTATAAACAATATAAAAGGTATAAGGTGGGATCCAAGAAATTTTAGTTCTTCTCAAAATCCTCATGGTAAAAACATGCGTACAAATTCTTTTCCTTCTATGGCAGTCGATATAAGTGGTGGTCCTAATAATGGAACAATATATGTGGTTTGGTCTAACATGGGTACACCCGGTGTTAACACTGGTACAGATGTGAGTGTTTACTTAATTAAATCTACAAATAAAGGTGTGTCATGGTCAACACCTAAAAGAATAAATCAAGATAATTTAGGAAATAAACAGTATTTTCCATGGATTACTTGTGATCCTACAACTGGTAATTTAAGTGTAATTTTTTACGATGATAGGAATGTAGGTGGGGCTAAAGTTGAGGCTTGGGTTACAAACTCAACTGATGGTGGAAATAACTGGGATGAATTTAGAGTTAGTGATGTTTCATTTACCCCTAGCCCAATTCCTGGTTTAGCAGGTGGTTATATGGGAGATTATCTAGGAATTTCTTCAAGAGATGGTAGAGTTTATCCTGTATGGACGGACAATAGAAGCGGTCAAACTTTATCTTATACCTCTCCTTTTGTTTTAGGAGGGTGTGAAGATAGTTTAACAATAAATAATGACATCGCATCTGGTCAAACAGATAATAAACAAGCTGAAAATACTATTATTGCTCAAAATATTATAAATAATGGTGCATTAGCTAATTATAATGCAGGTCAACAAGTAATATTAAGAAATGGTTTCATTGCTAAAACAGGCTCAACCTTTAAAGCATTTATTGAAGATTGTTCATTAAATTCTAATTCACAAAAAAGTGCACAATATATAAAAACACCTAAAAGTAGAGTAAACACTTATTTTAAAGAAGGAAAGACAGATGTAAGTTTTAAGGTATTTCCTAACCCAACTGATGGTATTTTTAATATTAATTTACCCGAAAATATTTCTAATTTTAAGGTTGAAATTTATAGCTTAAGTAGAGGATTGGTTCATTCATCAGATTACAATAAAAAGAATGTTGCTAATTTTCAAGCAGATTTAACTAATTTTCCTAACGGTATTTACATTGTAAAAATTACAAATGAAGACAAAATCTATACAGGTAAGATCATTAAACAAAATTAGATTTAAGCAACTATTTATAAATAAAAGCATTTAATTAAAAATATTCTTTATGAAAAAAATATGGCTTTTAGTAGTTTTAGTACTATCTTTTCTAAGTTGTTCAGATGACGAAGTAAACAAGTTTAACAAAATAGAGCTAGAAGAATTTATAATTGAAAATTATTCTAATGATGCAAAACAGTTATATCTTCATGAAATAGTTGAAAATGAAACTCATGAGAATTACAATAATCCTGTTATTGACAATAATGAAGTAACTAAAATTCTAAAAATTATTCAAGCAGTATTTAATTCTAAATCTCCTCAGAGAGATACTGTTTTTGAAATTTATAAAATACATGGTTATTATTGTTATAGCTTAAATGCTATTAGTTTGAAAGTAAAAACGGAACTACCTGAAATACAAAATTTATCAAACAATATAATTCCAACTGAAAAAACTTCTTTAGATGCTATTTTAAATAATTATAAGCTAGATTCAGTAAAAACTTCTTACGATTACCCGAACTTTCCTTGGTTAACTATTTATTCTGATAATGAATATAATATGATTCCTATAGAAAAGGAGTTCACAAAAATTGAATCTATAGAAGTTGCTGAATTTAATAAAGGATGTTTTGGGGATGGAAATAACATAACACTATCTAGAAATAATAACTCAGCTATAATTACATTCAGTATAGGTTACGGGAGTTGCCCCTCAGGATGTTTGCATCATCGGTATTGGGAATTTAATGTTTTAGAAAATGGTGAGGCAAAATTTATTAAGGCATATTAATAATTATTTTTATAATACTCTTAATTGATTATCCGTAAAGAGTCATAAAAGGTGTTCGTCAATCTGAACTTGTTTCAGGTTCTCATTGTAAATACTTGATTTATTGAATGATGAGATTTCGAAATAAATTCGGAATGACGCTTTAAAATATATTTATGACATAAAACGGATATACAATACTCTTAATTATATTTGCATGCAAATAACACAACATGAACATCCTTATTCTTGGTTCTGGTGGTAGAGAACATGCCTTTACCTTAAAACTATCAGAAAGTAAAAAGATAAATAATTTATATGTCGCTCCAGGTAATGCAGGAACTTCAACGATAGCGACGAACATCGATATAAACCCAACTGATTTTAATGCTGTTAAACAAGTTGTGCTAACACATTCAATTAACTTCGTTGTTGTGGGTCCCGAAGCACCTCTAGTAGCCGGTATTCACGATTTTTTCTTGTCGGATGAAGAACTGAAAGATGTCGCCGTAATAGGCCCGAAAAAAGATGGTGCCTTACTTGAAGGAAGTAAAGATTTTTCAAAACAATTCATGGAAAAATACAACATCCCAACAGCACGCTATCAATCTTTTACGAAAGATACACTAAATGAAGGTTATACCTTTTTAGAAACGTTAAGACCTCCATTTGTTTTAAAAGCAGATGGATTGGCTGCTGGAAAAGGAGTTTTAATTCTCAATAATATTATTGAAGCTAAACAAGAGCTAAAAGAAATGCTTACCAATCAAAAGTTTGGAGAAGCCTCTGCAACGGTAGTTATCGAAGAATTTTTAGACGGTATTGAGCTTTCGGTTTTTGTTTTGACCGACGGTAAGAACTATAAAATATTACCTTCTGCTAAAGATTATAAGCGCATAGGTGAAGGAGATACAGGATTAAATACAGGAGGTATGGGTGCCATCTCACCAGTTCCTTTTGCGAATGATGTATTTTTAACTAAAGTGGAAGAAAGTGTTATTAAACCCACAATAGAAGGATTACAAAAGGATGCTATAGACTATCGCGGATTTATTTTTATTGGTTTAATGAATGTAAAAGGAAATCCGTATGTAATTGAGTATAATGTGCGCATGGGCGATCCAGAAACAGAAGTGGTGATTCCTAGAATAACGTCTGATTTGGTTGAACTGTTTGAAGGTGTAGCCACACAAACACTTCATGAGAAATCGTTCGATATTAATCCGCAAACAGCTACGACCGTTATGTTAGTGTCTGGAGGTTATCCTGAAGCATATGAAAAAAACAAAGAAATAAAAGGCTTAGAGAATATAGAAGATGCTATTGTCTATCACGCAGGAACAAAAGTAATAGATAGAAAAATTGTTACTAATGGAGGAAGGGTACTAGCGGTTACTTCATTCGGAGATACCATGAATGAAGCTTTAACAAGCTGTTACAGCAATATACAAAAGATCGAGTTTGATAAACAATATTATCGTAGGGATATCGGATTTGATTTGAAATAACATCATTCAGAATCTGTTTAACTTCGCTGAATCTTCGATTCAGAATTAACCTCATGCAAGAAAAGAAAGTCATCATCGCGCCGTTAAATTGGGGTTTAGGGCATGCTACACGTTGTATTCCAATTATCAAAGCGTTGCTGATAAATGGTTATACGCCTGTTATCGCTTCAGATGGTAACGCGCTTACACTACTACGTCAAGAATTTCCTCAGTTAGAAGTTGTCGAACTACCTTCCTATAACATTCGCTATGGGAAACATTTAAAAGCTAGTTTGCTAAAGCAAACTCCGGCGATAGTAAAGACAATCAAAAGAGAAAAAAGAGTTATACAGCAATATATAGCCTCAAATGACAATCTTGTCGGAATTATTTCAGATAACAGGTTTGGGGTTCGAAGCAAAAAAATTGTGTCTATATACATAACTCACCAAGTAAACGTCTTGTCGGGATGGAGTACTTTTTTAACAAGCAAAGTACATCAAAGCATTATTGAAAAATTTGATGAATGTTGGGTTCCAGATCATAAAGGTTCTTATTTATCAGGAAAACTATCCTTAGATCACACCTTAAAGATTCCGGTAAAATATTGCGGTATTTTAAGTAGGCTAGAAAAAAAACCAATGGTGATACGTAATGATATACTAATTATCTTATCGGGCGTGGAACCCAATCGATCACTTTTAGAAAAGAAATTGACGAAGATTTTTAAGGATGATACGAGAAGAATTACTTTAATTCAAGGTACTATTGAAAAAAAGCAAAGAACCTTCCACAATGGAAATATTAAAACGATTAATTATTTACTTTCAAATGAATTAGAGAAAGAGATAAATCAATCAAACTTAATTATTTGTCGATCAGGGTATTCTTCTATTATGGATGTAGCTACATTAAGTAAAAAATGTTTCTTCATACCAACTACAGGTCAAGATGAACAAGAATATCTAGCTAAATACTTAGAAGAGAAAAAAATAGCACCCTATTGTTCTGAACATAAATTCACTAAAGAAGCATTAAACAGCGTAGCATTTTTTTCTGGATTTGAGAAAATGGGTATGGGTTTTAATACAGAACTATTGAACCTTTTTAAGCGTAAACGAGAAGGTTGAACCTACACCAACTTCACTATCTACAAATACCTGTTGATGATGTGCCTCTATAATATGTTTCACAATAGATAGCCCAAGACCAGACCCACCTTGATCTCTTGAACGACTTTTATCTACACGATAAAAACGTTCAAAAAGTCGTGGTAAATAGGCTTCTTCTATTCCTTCTCCGTCATCAATAACTTTAATGATAAAGCTTTCTTCATCGTAATTGCTTATTGAGACTATTGTTTTACCGTTAATATTACCATACTTAATAGAATTTTCAATAAGGTTTATCAGTACTTGTTCTATTCGGTTAACATCAGCATAAGCAAAAATGGGTGTATGATAGATCTTGTCAAAAGACAAGGCTATTTGTCGTTTTTTTGCTTTGATTTCTAACAAATCAAAAACACTTTGTATAAGATCAATAATATTTATTTTTTTTAGAATAGGGTTTAAATTACCTGATTCTAACTTAGAGATCATATCAAGATCTTTCACCACATCAATAAGCCTTTCTACACCTTTATTGGCACGTTTTAAATACTTATCTCTAATTTTTTTATCGTTAACAGCCCCTTCGATTAACGTAAGAATATAGCCTTGTACAGTAAATAATGGAGTTTTTAGTTCATGCGCTACGTTTCCTAAAAATTCTCTGCGGTATTCTTCACGAATCTGAAGCATTTCAATTTCTAAGCGCTTATCTTCGGCAAACTTTTTTACCTCTTTTGATAGGGTTTCCATATCAGAAGTGATTGTTTTTTTCTTTAAATCACTTACATCTAAAAGTTTTACTTCTTTATAGATATTTTGAACCCGTTTATAAATAAAAAGTTCAACTCTAAACTGAATAATTACAAATGCTAGAATGTAAAAACATAATGAAACCAAAAAAATAAAGAGAAAATGAATCTCTTTAAAAAAAACAAATGATAAAACTGTGACAAGTAAAAAAACGACTGCTACTAATAATAGCGATGATTTTAGTGCAAATTTATATGTACGGCGCAGTTTCATTAGATGTTGAACTTATACCCAACACCTTTAACGGTCTTAAAATAATCGTCACCAATTTTCTCCCGAAGTTTACGTATATGAACATCTATAGTTCTGCCACCTACTACAACATCATTTCCCCAGACAGTTTCTAAAATAACTTCACGCTTAAAAACTTTACCTGGTTTAGAAGTTAGCAAAACCAGCAATTCAAATTCTTTGCGAGGTAGTGAGATTGTGGTGTTTTTTTTCTTTACAAAGTATTCTTCTTTATTTATGGTAATGTCACCCACAGTGATAATACTTTCTTGCTGATCTGCATCCTTTTTTAAGCGCCTTAATAATGATTTCACTTTACTCACTAATACTTTAGGCTTCACAGGTTTTGTTATATAATCATCAGCACCAGCTTCAAAACCTGCTACCTGAGAATAATCCTCTCCTCTAGCAGTGAAGAATGCAATGATTACATCCTCTAAACCTTTAGAGTTTCTAATTTTTTCACAGGCTTCCATACCATCCATTTCAGGCATCATCACATCAAGAAGAATAAGATGTGGGTTTATTTTTTTGGCTGCTTTAACTGCTTCAACTCCATTAGAAGCGGTATATATTTGATAGCCTTCATTTTTAAGATTGTATCCAACAATCTCTAAAATATCAGGTTCATCATCTACTAATAGTATTTTAATATCCTTTTTCTTCATTGGTACATTTATTGATGTTCAAAAATAACCATTAAATCTGTATGTAACTACTAAGTAATAATTTGATCACAACAATAATGCAAGCTATTAACAAGGTTTTTATATTTGAGACACAATAATTTTAGAAAATTAACGTTACCAACGGTTTTTTTAAAAAGAAAATTTAGTATTTTTACTAAATATTACTAGCCATAACAAAGACTAATATGAAGAAACTTTACTTTCTTGTTTTCTTATTTATAGGTTTGGCTAGTGGCTTTGCTCAAAATTCTCAAGAAGAACAAATAGACAGAAATGAGCTCTCTAAAGATAAAGAAATTGTAGGCTTTAAAATGTATCCTAATCCTGTTTCAGATGGAAATTTATTTGTTACCACTACAAGTAATTTTGAAAAAGAGATAGAAATTTTTGATGTTTTAGGAAAGAAAGTTCTCACCAAAAAAATAACGAGGAATTATATTAACGTTTCGAGTTTAAAGTCGGGAGTATATATTTTGAAAGTAGTTCAAAATAATAAATCTGCAGTTAGAAAATTAGTGATCAAATAATATAAACCAAACCTAATTTTAAAGCGAGTTTTTACTCGCTTTTTTTATGCCTAAGTTTTTAGTATCTTTAAATTATGCTTACCAAAATTAACATAGAGCACATCTTGTTTTTAGATATAGAAACAGTTCCAGAAATTGAGCATTTCTCTGATTTAACGCCAGAAAAACAAGAATTATATGCGCTAAAAACCCAATACCAACGCAAAGATGAAATTTCTCCTGAAGAATTTTACGAACGGGCGGGTATTTGGGCTGAGTTTGGTAAAATAATATGCATTTCTGTCGGCTATTTTGTGAGTTTAGAAAACAATAGAAGTTTTAGAGTGAAGTCATTTGCGGGAAATGAAAAAGAGCTCTTAGTAGCTTTTAAATCGCTGCTTGATAATCATTTTAATAAACCGCAACATCTACTATGCGCCCATAATGGTAAGGAATTTGATTTTCCGTACATCGCACGTCGCATGATTATACATCAAATTGAATTACCAGCAAACCTGAATTTATTTGGTAAAAAACCATGGGAAGTTGCGCACCTTGACACGCTCGAGCTATGGAAATTTGGTGATTATAAGCATTATACATCGTTAAGATTACTTACAAATATTCTAAATATTCCGTCACCCAAAGATGAAATTGATGGTAGTGACGTTGCACGGGTATATTATAAAGAAAATAACCTTGAAAAAATTATTAATTATTGTGAGAAGGATACTATAGCTGTGGCACAAGTACTATTACGATTTAATAATTTAGAATTGTTAACAGAACAAGAAATTATTACCGTTTAGCCCTCTAGTTTCATTGAGAGCTCGAGCCAGCGCTCTTCTTTTGTTTCCATTTCATTAATAATTGCCTGAAGTTTGTTTGATATTTCAACAATTTGATCCGAAGGGATTTCATCATTTTCAAATTGTTTTTCAATGACAATTTTCTCTTTTTCTAATTTTGCGATCGACTTTTCTAAATTTTGAAATTCTTTGTTTTCGCTATAGGATAGCTTTCCTTTTGAAGCTGACTTTACACGTGTATCTTCTTTCTTTTCTTTAGTGAAAGTTTCTTTGGGCTGCGAGTCTTCATAAGCTCTGTAATCAGAATAATTTCCTGGGAAATCAGTTATAGTTCCTTTATCCTCTAATACAAATAAATGATCAACTATTTTATCCATAAAATACCGATCATGAGAAACTACGATGAGATTACCTGGAAAATCTAATAAAAAACTTTCTAAAACATTTAATGTTAGAATATCTAGATCGTTTGTAGGTTCATCAAGTATTAAAAAATTTGGATTCTGAATTAAAACAGTACATAAATACAATCGCTTTTGTTCACCACCAGAAAGCTTTTCTACATAATCATATTGTTTTTTCCTGTCAAATAAAAAGCGCTCTAATAATTGTCCTGCCGATATTTTCCTCCCTTTTGTTAACGGAATGTACTCACCATATTCTTTAATTACTTCTATTACTTTTTGTCCTTCTTTAATATATATACCATGCTGTGTATAATAACCGAATTTTACAGTTTCTCCTACAATAACTTTTCCTGAATCAGGTTGAATTTGTGAAGTAATAATGTTTAAAAAAGTAGATTTACCTGTTCCGTTTTTACCAATAATACCAATACGCTCTCCACGCTTAAATACATAGTTAAACTTATTGAGAACAACTTTTTCTGAATAACTTTTAGAAACATTATGCAGCTCAAGAATTTTACTTCCTAAGCGCTCCATATTTATCTCTAGGGTTACTTTATGGTCTTTTCGTCGTTGGTGAGCTTTTTCTTTTATTTGATAAAAATCATCAATTCTAGACTTAGATTTCGTGGTACGTGCTTTGGGTTGACGGCGCATCCAATCGAGCTCTTTGTTGTAAAGGTTTTTAGCTTTTTCTAAATTTGATTTCTCTATCGTTAAGCGTTCTTCTTTTTTCGCTAAATAATAAGAGTAATTACCTTTGTAAGTGTATAATTTACCTTGATCTAATTCGACAATTTCATTACATACACGTTCTAGAAAATAACGATCATGCGTAACCATAAAAAGTGTCATTTTCTCTTTTAAAAAGTAGTTTTCTAACCACTCAATCATTTCTAAGTCTAGATGATTGGTAGGCTCATCAAGTATGAGTAAATCAGGTTTATGTATGAGTATAATTGCTAATGAAAGCCGCTTTTTTTGTCCGCCAGATAATGCGCTTATTTTTAAAGATAGGTTCTCTAATTGAAGCTTAAAGAGTATTTGTTTATATTGTGTTTCAAAATCCCAAGCATTATACTGTTCCATGAGTTCAAATGCTTTTTGATATCCCTCTGAATCTTCAGGATTTTTTAAAGCATTTTCATATTGCTGTATTACTTCTAGAGTTTTATTGTCTGATTGAAAAATAGCTTCCTCTATAGTTAAATTGGCGTTTAGGTTATCGTTTTGAGCTAAGAAAGCAATACGTAACCCATTTCTAGATACAATTTGTCCCGAATCAGGACTATCGTTACCAACGAGGATATTTAAAAGTGAAGTTTTACCTGTTCCGTTTTTGGCAACAAAGGCTATCTTTTGGTCTTTATTAATACCAAAAGATATATTTTCGAATAAAAGACGTTCACCATACGCTTTTGATATGTTTTCAATTGACAGATAATTCATAGTGCAAATAAACTAAAAAACCCGAGCTAATTGCTCGGGTTTTTACTATTTATCAAATAGTTTATTGTTTGATAAACTTTATGCTAAATGGTTTTTGACCATCATTAGTTTCTAATAAGTATAATCCTGGTTTTAAAGATGAAATATTTATTTCATTATTTGAAACATTTCCTCTTTTTATAACTTTTCCAGTATAGTCGATAAGTCTATATGATATATCTTCAACCTTATTTAAATTTATTCGAATACTGTTGGTTGCTGGGTTAGGATATACAGCTAAATTAAAGGGATCTTCATTTCCTAAAACATCTCCAGAAACTTCGCTAAATGTCGTATAAAGCGAAGAAGAACTACTAGCAGTAATGTTTACAGTATAATCTTCTACCTCACCGTCAGCAAAAGTTTCACATGAAGTTTGAGCAGCATTGTATTTCATAGAAACTCGCATTCTGGTATTTCCGAGAACGACATTCGAAGGAATGGTAACGCTTGCTGTTAAATTTCCTGAACTAGACGAAGATCCTGAGGCAATTTTTTCTCCACTATCTGTAAAGTCACCATCTTGATTATAGTCTATCCAAATTGCCCAATATTCAGTATATGAAGAACTTCTAAATCCAGCGCTAATGGTTAAAGTATGAGTACCCCCTCTTGAAACGGTAGCTACTTTGTTAGTATAATCTTTATAACCACCATCATCTCCTGTACTATTAGTCATTCCTCCAAAAGAAACATAATCAATCCACTCATGTGTAGAGCGATTTCCTTGTGAAGAACAATATGTTACTTGATTACCTAAAGTATTAAAAGTTGCTGTATTACTATCGGTAGAAGTATTGCCCGCTGCATCTTTAGCTCTAACCGTGTATGAGTACGAAGTACTTGCTGTAAGTCCTGTTATATTAGCAGAGGTACCTGTAACAGTTCCAATACTTGTACCGCTGCTAAACACTTCATATTTAGTTACTCCTACATTATCTGTAGCAGCAGTCCAAGATAACGAAGCTGTAGTTTGTGTTATATTTGAAGCTGTTAAATTATTTGGAGCGGTAGGAGCTTCTGTATCTGCACCTTGATTTACTACAGTCACAGATAAATCATCAACTGCAATATCACTAGACCATCCATTACCCGTAGTACCAACGATTCTTAATTTGATACTACCCCCTAAATAAGAGCTCAAATTAATGTCTATAGAATTCCATTGATTTCCTTTATTTCCTGAATCTGTCCATAAATCAGACCAAGTTGTACCATTAGATGTTCCTTGAACTTTTAAAGCCCCTACATTAGTACCATACATATGATTTTTAAAGCTAAATGTAGCAGAAGACTTTCCTGATAAATCGAAACAAGGACTTTCTAAAATTGCTGTAGCATTACTGCCTATTTGTCCAGTACTTCCATTGGTTGAAGCCTCTAAAAACATATAGAACGATCCTTGAGAAGCAGAACTTGGACCTGTTCCAGAAGAAGGAGTGCTTCCGCTTCTTCTTACCCAATTTCCATTATCTCCAGTTGCTTGAGTCCATGCATCACCAGATTCAAATCCTTCACTATAAGGAAAAGAAGTAACTGTTGAAGAGCAACTAATTGAAGGAGCTGCAGTAGTAGTAAAGTTTACAGATGCACTATAATTAGAGTTGCCTGAAGAACACTTACTACGAACCTGCACTTCATATTGAGTAGAAGCATTCAAACCACTTAAAGAAGTTGATGTGCTAGAAACAGCTTTTGTTGTCCAAGAACTAGTTCCAGTTTGACGATATCTTACATCGTATGTTGCTTCTGAAACTTCACTCCACGAAATATCAGATCCAGATGAGCTTATATTAGAAGTGCTTACGTTTGTTGGCACGGTAGCATTACATACTGCTGGTGTGCCAGATAAGCCTGTTACAATTAATGAGAAATTTTGGCTTCCTCCAGTTAACGAACCTTTGTGTGTAACTGTAATAGTATATGTACCTGATGCTCCTGAAATATCAACACGTTCATAAGGGTCAACATTATTATCTTGTTTTGCACTTGTTGTTGGTGAAGTTAATTTATATGGCAAATAAGTAGTTCCACCTTTTGATACACGTATATCTAAATCATTCACAAGAACAGGTGTAGTTAGGTTTACTGTACCAGTATTGGCAGTACCAGGTCTATCTGTCCAAGAGATTGAAGCTAATAAAGGGCTTGCTCCATCTGAATCTACGGTAATGGTATATGTTTGTCCCGATGTTAGTGTTAATTCTTCAACTTTTGATTCACTTCCATTTTGAGAAATAGTTTCAGCAGCTTTTTTGGCATTCATTAGACCCCAACCAAAAACGACATCTGGTCCAGTTACACCTGCATCATCAGCTGTGTGTAAAGCAATACCTTTTAAAGTAGCAGCCTTAATATAAGAACCTCTAACATTTTTAGCATGTTGTTGTAATAATAATAAAGAACCTGCTACATTAGGAGAGGCCATTGAAGTTCCTGAAATAGAATTATAAGCGTTATCACTAGTTTCATAAGTAGAATAGACTCCTGTTCCATTACCTGTAATATCTGGTTTAATTCGAAAATCATCTGTAGGACCTTCACTACTTGAAGAATTAATTGATACAGAAATTAGATCTCCATTCGCGCTAATATTAGCATCTTGTGCATTCGCGACTACCATATTGTTTTTTGTAGTTGAATGACCTGTTAATTTATCAAAACCAGTGCCTCCAGTAGGATTGGTATTAGCAGTATTGTCATCACCGTCATTACCCGCTGCAACTACCATTAAATAGTTTGGAGCATTAAACATAATCTCATCCCAATCTCGAGACTCAGCAATATATCCTCCAAAGTAATATTGAGGAATTTGTACTTGTCCTAACTGGTTTCTAACAGCAAAACCATAAGAATGATTTGAAATCAACATACCATTAGAGGCTGCCGTAGTAGCCTCGGCCTTATCGCTGTTCCAATCATAACCAATGGCACTTGCATGAGGTGCCATACCTTTAGCATTAGCTTGTACACCCGAAGCAATAATAGTACCAGTTACATGGGCAGAATGAAAATTTAAAGAACCAGAATCTCCAACAGAAAATCTATTAGTGCCGCCAGCCCCATCATATTCCTGATGTGTAGCCCTAGCGATACCACCATCCCAGACATAGGCAGTCATACCTTGCCCCATGAGATTTAATCCTAAAGAACCACCAGAATTTAAATGATTGGTGCGTGTTGATTTAGCTGCATCGACATTAAAGGTGGTATAATAAATAGGATTACCATTTTCAACTTTTTGTAATTCGAGCATGCGTCCATCTTGAAGAAATATTTTTTCTTTCCAACCTTTTTGTTTAGCGATAGCGCTAGCTAATTTTTTTTCTTCTTTAGCAACATTAGCCAAATGCTTTTGAATTTTTTCAAGCTTTAAAAGATCATAGCTTTTTCTCATTTTTTCAATTTCGATGCGATCTTGAGCATACATTGTAAATGTAAAGCTCAAAAGCATCCCTAAAAGTAAAAGTTTACTTAAAAAGTAATTTTTTTTCATAAGTGATTGATTGTATTTTATTGTTAATTTTGCCTTAAAAAGTAAATTTATATACTAAAAAATCTAAATTTTTTATCGATTTTTTTAAAAGACTGCCAAATATATAATTATTTTTCAATTTAACAAATAGTGGAAAATGGTGAATTTTATATAGTGGAAAACCGCTATTTTTTAATTTAAAATAGTATTTTTAGTATATGCTCTACGTAAAAAATCTTTCTATTTCTTTTACCTCAGATAGAGGTTTAAATCAAGTACTTTTTAATGTAAGTTTTCGTTTAGACGAAAATAAAATACTTGGCATTGTAGGTGAGTCAGGTTCAGGAAAATCAATTACTTCATTAGCCATTCTTGGGTTGTTACCGAGGAAAAATACCATTGTCGAAGGAACCATAGTATTTAAAGGTCAAGATTTAACAATTATTACTAAACCAGAACTGAGAAAGATTAGAGGGAAAAAAATCTCAATGATCTTTCAAGAGCCCATGAGTTCTTTAAATCCAAGCCTTACCTGTGGTTATCAGGTTCAAGAAATCTTGCTTCAGCATGAATCCGTTTCTAAAAAACTGGCTAAAGAGAAAGTTATAGCCTTGTTTGAAAAGGTAAAGTTACCTCGTGCAGAAGCTATTTTTGATCAATATCCGCATCAATTATCGGGTGGACAAAAACAACGTGTAATGATTGCAATAGCGATTGCTTGCAAACCCGCTGTTTTGATTGCCGATGAACCAACTACTGCTTTAGATGTCACCGTACAAAAAGAGATTTTGAAACTGCTTAAAGAGTTACAACAAGAAACTAAAATGAGCATCATTTTTATTTCGCATGACCTTTCCTTAGTTTCAGAAATTGCCGACGATGTTATTGTGATGTATAAAGGTAAAATCATTGAAAAAGGTACAGCTATTGATGTTTTTAAGAACGCTAAGCATTCATACACAAAAGCACTTATTAAATCGAAGCCTAGTTTAACAAAACGTTTAAAAGAACTACCTACAGTGACTAGTTTTTTAAATGAAGAAGTAATAGACGCTATTGTTTCCGATAAAGAAAGAAAAGAACAACACAATGAGCTTTATGCTAAAAGCCCATTATTAGAAGTGCGGAATTTAAAAACATATTTCAATACTGAGAAACCTCTTTTTGGTAAACGCAAAGCAGTGGTAAAGGCTGTAGATAATGTTAGCCTTAAAGTGTATGAAGGAGAAACATTAGGATTGGTAGGAGAATCGGGTTGTGGTAAGACTACTTTAGGGAGAACGATTATGAACCTTGAAAATGCTTTTGAAGGAGAAATAATTTATCAGGGAGAAGACATTACAAAACTCACCCGAACTAAAATTAAAAGACTCCGAAAAGATATTCAAATCATATTTCAAGACCCTTTTTCTTCTTTAAACCCGAGAATACCTGTTGGGAGAGCCATTATGGAGCCTATGACTGTACATGGTTTATTCAATTCTGACAAAGAAAGAAAAGAAAAAGTTCTAGAGATTTTGAAAACGGTGGGTTTAGATGCATCACATTTTAATCGATATCCACATGAGTTTTCTGGCGGTCAGCGTCAACGTATAGGAATCGCAAGAACCATAGCATTGCAACCTAAACTTATTATTTGTGACGAATCTGTATCTGCATTAGACGTTTCAGTACAAGCACAGGTATTAAACCTATTAAATTCGTTAAAAAAAGAGTACAACTTTTCTTATATTTTCATTTCACATGATTTAGCAGTTGTTAAATATATGGCAGATCAACTAGTAGTTATGAATAATGGTAAAGTTGAAGAAATAGGCGAAGCAGATGAGCTATATGCAAATCCGAAAACAGACTACACAAAAAAATTAATTGATGCAATTCCTAAAGGAATATAAGCTTTACGCCATGAATTTAACAAGAAAAGAGAAGAGAACACTTAGGGCATTACTCTTTAAACATCAGGACGGTTTAGCTATATCAAATACCATTGCTATCTTAAGTAAGCAAGGGATTTTAGAATACTTCGATCAAAATAAGAGGGCGACTATAGATGAAATATTGGTTGTTTTTCCTAAACTAAACGATGCATATCTCAATATAGCTTTAAGAAGCTTGGCTTCTCAGGGAATATTTGATTACAAAGTAGGTGATAAAACAATCTCAATAACTTCAAAAACTAAACTAAATAAGCTCAAAGAATTCATACCCTTATATACTGAGTTTTCGGCCGCTTATAAAACGCAGCTTAAGCTTTTACAGCTTGATTTTACTGAAGATTTTGAAATAAGCAAAGATATAATTCACCTATCAGAAAGGTGGAACGAGCTGAGTAATGAGAACCTAAACAACACGTACTATCAAAATGAAGTATTGGTACACTTAGAAGCAATTTTATTACTACCCATACTTGTTTATATTCATTATAACACCAGTTTAATAAATAGCAAAGTTCTAAATATTGTTTCAAAACATAATGCATTAAAACAATTCTTCACAAACTTGAAATTTTATAATGATGGAGAGCTGACAAAGAAAGGAAGTTTTTTATTTGATAAGAGTTATGCTTACGGAGTTACTACATCCTATTTGCCCATAATGGCGAATGTAGAAGATTACTTAAATGGTAATTTTCAACGATATTTTGAGCGAGATGCTCAAGGAAATGAGCAACATGTGTTTAGAGGAATTAATGTATGGGGAAGTGGAGGTTCGCACAGTACTTATTTTAATAAAATAGATACCGTTCTTTTAGATATTTTTAATCGTCCGCTTAAAACACAACCTAAAGGAATCATTGATGTTGGATGCGGAAATGGAGCTTTACTCGAACATATGTTTAATTTAATTTGGAACCAAACAAACAGACGTGACGACTTAAAAAAGAATAAATTAATTCTTATAGGTGCAGATTATAATAAGGAGGCACTATTGAGCACGCAACGTAACCTTAAAAAAGCAGATGTTTGGGCTGAAGTTGTGTGGGGAGATATTGGCAATCCTGCTGAAATTGATGAGAAATTAAGCGCCCTTTATAATGTTCGATTAAGTGATTTGCTAAATATTCGATCGTTTTTAGATCACAATAGACCATTTAATGCGCCTAAGAAAACAAATAGTTTTTCAACAATCTCTACGGGCGCATACGCACACAGAGGGACTTTATTAAATAACGGTGACGTAGAACAAAGTCTTTTAGAGCACCTATTAAAATGGAAACCCTACATTCAAAAGCATGGACTTCTAGTAATAGAATTACATACGATCAACCCCGCTACTGTTAGTATAAATTTAGGGAATACCCCGTGTACAGCATACGATGTTACCCACGGCTTTTCTGATCAATATATTGTCGAGATTGAGGTGTTTAACAAAGCGATTAAAAAGGCTGGTCTTTACATAGATAAAGAGCACTACTATAAATTCCCGAACTCAGCGTTATCAACAGTAAGTATTAATTTGATAAGCTAAAGCTATCCTTTAAATTCAGATTTAAAGTTTTTCTGGTAGCTTTCCCACTGTTGTTTCGTAGTAACTTTTTTATAATCGTTAGTAGCAAAAATCTTTAAGAAAATTTCTAGCTGTTTAGGTTTATGGAAACCTTTTACAGGAAGTAAAAACTTTCCCTCTTCATCTAAAAATAAAATACTAGGGTACGATTGAATGCCAAAGAATGCTGCGAATTCATGTTGACTATTTCTTCCTTTTCTAGAAGCATCGTAATTAGGGTTCTTAAAAGTATTCCCTTTAAAATTCACATTATCATCACCTTCAGCATTAAACTTCACCGCGTAATAATTCTCATTAATATACTTTGCAACATCTTTATTCTTAAAAGTATATTTATCTAACATTTTGCAAGGTCCACACCATGTAGTGTACATATCGATAATCATTTTTCTAGGCTCATCTTTTTGAGCTTCTATAGCTTCTTCTACAGTCATCCAGTTTACTTTGTGCTCTTGAGCTATTGTGGTAAAGGACAATAATACTACTATTATATAAACTACTTTTTTCATTTTATGTTTCAAATTCAAGATATAAGGCGCAAAATCTGTGCCTAAATTACAAAAAGAAAACGCTCCATAAGGAGCGTTTCGTATATTATTAATTAAGATTATTCAACACCATGCATTTTTCGTTTCATCATTGGATTTAATAATAGCATAATTAATGCAGCTGCAATAGGTATTACTGTAAAAATTAAGAAGAAAGTTGAAAGACCGTATTTATCAGAAATAGAATCAATATAACTTCCCGTAAACCCTCCTAATAGGTTTGCAAAAAAGTTAGCAGTAAACCAAACACCAAACATTAATCCTACTAATTTAGTAGGTGCCAATTTACTTACATATGATAGCCCTACTGGAGATACGCAAAGTTCACCCATTGTATGTAAATAGTAAGCAACTACTAAAAACATTAAGCTAACCGAAGCTGTTTTTGCTCCTTCTGGTATTCCCGAGGCTCCGTATGCTAATACAGCAAAACCTAACCCCACCAAAAGCAATCCAATAGCAAATTTTACAGGTCCAGAAGGATTTAACTTACTTTGCCAAACTTTAGAAAATAATGGCGCAAACAAAATGATAAATAATGAATTTAGTACTGAAAACCAAGAGGCAGGAACTTCTGTTGCATCTTGTTGAAATTCTCTATTCAACATCCATATTACAATACCCCAGATTATAACAAAACTTAGCCCAAGAAAAATATTTGATAAAGAATATTTACTGAAAGTTTGTTTAAATAATAGTGCTAATACCCATGTTATAACTACCATAGGCACTACGGTTATAATTGTATTTACTATTTTAAACGTTAAAGCTGCATTACCAACTAATGCTCTATCTGTATAATCAGCAGCAAAAATCGTCATAGATCCTCCTGCCTGTTCAAAGGCCCACCAAAAGAAAATTACAAAGAGCGAAAATATTCCAATAACAATGAGTCTATCTTTTACAACCTTAGAGTTTTCAGCTTCTTCAATTGTATCTTCAACATCATCTCCAATTTTTTCAATACTGTCTTCTACTACATCATCAAAATCCTCTAATTGTTTTGGTGCTAATCCTATTTTTCCAAATATTTTTTGGGCAAAATAGAATTGAAGCATTCCGAAAAACATAAAGATACCTGCAAGACCAAACCCATAATGCCAACCAACTTTTTCCCCTATATAGCCACAAAGTAAAATACCTAAGAATGCCCCAGAGTTAATACCCATATAAAAGATAGTATAACCTGCATCTTTTTCTTTTCCTTGAGTTTTATAAAGTTGTCCAACCATTGAAGAAATATTAGGCTTAAAGAAACCGTTTCCGATAATCAAGAATGCTAACCCCGCATAAAAAAACATAGAAGTCATACCTTCTAATGCCATAGCAGCATGACCTAAAGTCATTATAAAAGCCCCTAGAACTACTGCTTTTCTATAGCCCATAAATTTATCTGCAATAAAGCCCCCAATAATTGGTGTTATATATACTAAGCCAGTATACCAAGCATAAAGTACCAAGGCGTCAGATCTTTCCCATCCCCAACCTGCAGCATATCCTTTTTCTTCATCCCCCAATATAGAGGTTACTAAAAATAAAACTAATAATGCCCGCATACCGTAATAGGAAAAACGTTCCCACATTTCTGTAAAAAACAAAACAAACAGCCCAGAAGGATGCTCTAATACTGTTTTTTGGTTAGTTTCTGAACCTCCAAATTTAAATTCCATATATAATTAATATTAGTTAGTAAAAGTTGTTATAAATTTTTTTCGATAAAGTCAGTCATTTTTTTGTAGAGATGCAAACGTGTGTTTTTACCTTTACGAATTCCGTGTGCTCTATCTGGATAAATGAATAAATCAAATTGTTTATTTGCCTCGACTAGCGAATTGATCATTCGTGTTGTATTTTGTACATGTACATTATCATCACCAGAACCATGCACTAATAAATAAGCTCCTTTTAGCTTATCTACATGGTTTATGGGTGAATTATCATCATATCCCGATGCGTTTTCTTGGGGTGTTTGCATATAGCGTTCCGTATAAACGGTATCATAAAAACGCCAAGAGGTTACAGGTGCAACAGCAATCGCCATTTTAAAAATAGCTGCTCCTTTGGTTATTGCAAGAGAAGACATATATCCACCATAGCTCCAACCCCAAATGCCAATTCTATTTTCATCAATATAGGCTCTTTTTCCTAATTCTTTTGCAGCATCTATTTGATCTTGAACTTCATACTTCCCTAATTCTTTATAGGTTATTTTTTTAAAATCCCTTCCTTTTAATCCAGTACCTCGACCATCAACACAAGCAATTATGTATCCTTGTTCGGCCAACATTTGATACCAATAATCATTGCTTCCGCCCCAGCGATTTGCAACTGATTGCGAACCAGGACCTGAATATTGATACATTAACAATGGATATTTTTTAGTTTCATCAAAATTAGATGGCTTGATCATCCACGCATTAAATTCTCCATTGGTTGTTGTTAGCGTAAAGAATTCTTTTTTAGAAATATTATAACCGCTCAATTTTTCTGAAAGTGCTTTGTTATTTTTAATCTCTTTTAATTGAGCACCTGTTCTTGCATCGTTTAAAGTATATACTGTAGGAGTATTAGCACTTGAAAACGTATTCACAAAATAACGTAAACTGTTACTAAAAGCGGCGCTATTGGTTCCTTTATTTGGTGTAAGCAGACGCTTATCTTTTCCGTTTAATTTTATTGAGAAAACATTTCGATCTATAGAACCTCCTTGAGTAGATTGATAAAAAATTCGTTTTGTTTTAGGGCTATAGCCATAGTAGTTAGTTACTTCCCATTTACCATCTGTGATCTGATTTTTAAGCATACCGTTAGCATCATAATGATAGATATGATTAAAACCATCTTTTTCACTGGTCCAAATAAAGCTATTATCCTTTAAAAAAGTAAGATCATCATGAACATCTACATAAGCGACATCTTTTTCATTTAAAATCAATGTAGATTTAAGGGAGTTGGCATCAACAAACACTAAATTTAGATTATTTTGTAAACGATTTAAGGTAATTACCGATAACGTATTGGCATCGTTTGTCCATTTAATTCTAGGAATATAATGCTGATATACACCTTCTAATACTACTTGTTTGCTTGTTTTATCTGCTACTCCATACATGTGTAACGTAACAATCGCATTTTTTTCACCAGCCTTCGGATATTTAAATACGTGTTGTCTAGGATACAAATCGTTACCATACATATCCATTGAAAACTCTGGCACTTCTCTTTCATCAAATCGTAAATAGGCTATTTTATCAGAATTAGCATTCCATTGAAATGCCTTTACAAAACTGAATTCTTCTTCATACACCCAATCGGTAATACCATTAATAACCTCGTTTATTTTACCATCAGTAGTAACTTGAACGGTGATATCACTTTTTAAATCTTTTAAAAATATATTGTTATTAAAAACAAAAGCCACTTTTGTACCGTCTGGTGAAAAAGTGGGCTCTTGAATTTTTTGATTAGAAACTTTACTTAGCTTTTTTGTCGAAAGATCATAAATATAATAAATACCTTTAGACGATCGTCGGTATATCTGCTCAGATTGAGTGCGTAATAGTAACTTGTCTTCATTAGCGCTAAACTCATAACTATCAAAAGAAGAAATTGCTTCAAGATCTTTACTATCAACAACAGTTTCAACTTTTTCTAAGGTTTTATAATCATACTTATCTAAGCTAGTATTTTTAGTTTGTGTATCAGAATTTAGAATGGTATAAAAGTCTCCTTTTTGCATCGAATGAAAAGCATTTAAGCGCTCAGTTCTAAAAGTACCTTTAGACCAGATATCTTCAAGAGTAATGTTTTTTTTCTGTGCAGAGGCTAAAACAGAAAAGGCTATAAAAAGTATGTAAAGTTTTTTCATGAGTTATTGAAGAATTGAGAAAATTTTGCCAAGTTTACGGAAAAATCATCAAAAACCAGTCCAAAGACTAGATAAAATTCGGTTTTTAACAAGAGTTCATAAAACTTAAAAGACTAAGAATTAGTATCTTTGAGATACCTTTAAATAACCTATTAATGACCAAAACCATTTCGGGATTTTCGAAATTTTCTAAAGAAGAAAAGATCAACTGGCTAACTACTAATTTTTTTGCGAATGCAGAAGCTGCTAAACATACCTTAAAGCAATATTGGAACACTAATAAGCAGTTACAGCAATTACATGATGAATTTATAGAGAACACCATTTCTAATTTTTACTTGCCTTATAGTGTAGCGCCTAATTTTATTATTAATAATAAAGAATACACCATACCTATGGCTGTTGAAGAGAGTTCTGTTGTAGCAGCGTCATCTTTAATAGCTAAGTTTTGGAGTACACGTGGCGGATTTAAAACTAAAGTAATCTCAACCATAAAGACAGGCCAGATTCACTTTATGTATGAAGGAGATAACAATGTATTGAAAAATTATTTTAATACTTCAAAACCTAATCTTTTAAAAGCAACTGAAGGCATCACCAAAAACATGCGTAAACGTGGAGGAGGTATTTTAGATATCGTACTTACCGATAAAACCGCATTATTAGAGAACTACTATCAGCTTCATGTTACTTTTGAAACGAAGGATAGTATGGGTGCTAATTTTATTAATTCATGTCTTGAAGCCATAGCAAAAGTATTCGAAAAAGAAGGAATTGAAATTGTAATGAGTATTTTATCTAATTATATTCCTGAGTGTTTAGTGCGTGCCGAAGTAAGCTGTGCTATTGAAGATTTAGGTGAAAATGCACAAAAATTTGCACAAAAATTTTATCAAGCTGTTCAGATAGCTAAAGTAGAACCCTATCGCGCGGTGACTCATAATAAAGGCATTATGAATGGTATTGACGCTGTGGTTCTAGCCACCGGAAATGATTTTAGGGCTGTAGAAGCTGGAGCGCATGCTTATGCTTCTAGAGATGGTATCTATAAAAGCTTAACAGATTGCTCAATTGATAACGAAATTTTTAAATTTTGGATAGAAATTCCTCTAGCTTTAGGTACCGTTGGAGGCTTAACGGCTTTACACCCGTTAGCAAAACTATCGTTACAAATGTTAGGAAATCCTTCTGTGTTAGAGCTTATGCAAATTACTGCTGCTGCTGGGTTGGCACAAAATTTTGCAGCATTGAGAGCTTTGGTAACTACAGGTATTCAAGAAGGACATATGAAAATGCATTTGCAGAATATTCTAAATCAATTAGGAGCTAATGAAGATGAAAAGGAACAATTAATAGCCCATTTTAAGAAGCACCCAGTTACACATAATGCTGTGGTTGAAGCCTATGAAAAATTACAACACAATAAGAAATCTTAATGTTTTAATAACAATATTCTATTCTTATGAGGATACTTTTCGCATTAAAGTTTTTATCTTTGGTGTCCTTGCTATAAAAGAGAGAAAATAAACGAAGTTTAATCTTTAAAAATATAAAAATATGGCATTCGAATTACCAAAATTAGGTTACGCATATGATGCATTAGAGCCTAATATAGATGCAAGAACAATGGAAATTCATCATTCTAAACATCATGCAGGTTATACCAATAAATTAAATGCTGCAATTGATGGAACAGACCTCGACGGAAAAACAATAGAAGATATTTTAGCGAATTTAGATATGAATAATGCAGCTGTTCGAAACAATGGAGGCGGTTTCTATAATCACAGCTTATTTTGGTCGGTAATGAATCCAGAAGGTAAAGGATATCTATCAGGAGATTTAAAAGATGCAATTGAAGCACAATATGGTTCAGTTGATGCTTTTAAGGAAGCATTTGCTAAGGCAGCCGCTACGCGTTTCGGGTCTGGTTGGGCTTGGTTATGTGTTCACAAAGGAGGTACAGTAGAAGTTTGTTCATCACCGAATCAAGATAATCCACTAATGCCTGGTGTGGGTTGTGGAGGTACACCTATTTTAGGCATAGATGTATGGGAGCATGCATATTACTTAAATTATCAAAATCGCAGACCAGATTATATTCAAGCATTTTTTAATGTAATTAACTGGAATGAAGTAGAGCGTCGTTACGCTGAAGCTAAATAATTACCTTCCTGTGGAAAAGCAGGGAATCTTAATTTAATTAAAAAACAATCTGCCTGGAAAATCATTTTTTCAGGCAGTTTTTATGTCAATTCATGCAAAGTAAAACAATAGCCTACATTGCGGCGTTTATCGTTGCCATTATCTACGGTATAAATTACTCGATTGCAAAAGATGTAATGCCAACCTATATTAAACCTTTCGGGTTTATACTTTTAAGAGTTTTTTGGGCAACAGTTATATTTTGGGTTCTAGGAGGTTTTTATAAAAAAGAAACAATAGATAAGGCAGATTTTAAAAGAATTGCTTTAGCAGCTTTATTTGGTGTCTGTATTAATACACTAGCGTTTTTTAAAGGTTTGAGTTTAACAAGCCCTATAAATGCATCTGTAATTATGGTAAACACGCCTATTTTGGTGTTAATACTATCTGCTATTATTTTAAAGGAACAGATTACCAAATTAAAGATTACGGGAATTATAATTGGTCTTATCGGAGCCATAATATTAATCGTATATGGAAAAAGTGCAGCAAAAGGAGATTATCCTTTACTAGGAAATTCTTTGATTTTTTTAAATGCAACATCGTATGGCCTTTACTTAATTGTTGTGAAAAAATTAACTCAAAAATACAATGCAATAACACTGGTAAAGTGGTTGTACCTTTTCGGGTTGATTATGGTCATTCCTTTTGGTTTTTCAGAAGTAAAAGAGGTTGATTGGTCAACAATTCCTGCTGCTATTATTTATTTTAATATTGCTTTCGTGATTGTTTTTACCACAGTAATTGCTTATGTATTCAATCTATTTGCTTTACAGCGCTTAAAACCAACCACATTGAGTGCATTTATATATTTACAACCTGTAATCGCATCGACTTATGCACTCATTTTAAATAAAGATACGTTGAATATGGTAAAAATAATGGCTGCAATTCTTATTTTCACGGGTGTGTATTTAGTCACTAAAAGCAACACAAAACCCATTAAAGAAAGGTCGCTGAGACATTAGCTTAATTTAGTTAACTTTGCGTAATTTTTATAGAAATTTATGATCCAATCGATGACGGGTTACGGTAAAACCGTAGTGCAACTTCCTCAAAAAAAAGTTACTGTTGAAATCAAATCACTAAATAGTAAGAATCTAGATTTAAATGTTCGGATGCCTTCTATTTATAAAGAGAAAGAGTTGTTTATGCGAAAACAACTTGCAGAACACTTAGTGAGAGGAAAAGTAGAATTATCTATTTATTTAGAAGTTACAGGAGAGGAAATTTCAACGAAGATCAATAAAGAAATTGTTAATGCCTACATTGACCAATTACGTGAAATTGCAGTTACTTCACCAGAGAGCTCGTTAGAAATAGCAATGCGTTTGCCAGATGCTTTAAAAACAGAGCGTGAAGAATTAGATGAAGATGAATGGCAGCATCTGGAAAAAGCGATGAAAGAAGCAATTTCTAAGATTAAAGAATATAGAAGCGATGAAGGAAAAGCACTTGAGCGTGATTTTTTAGTGCGAATTAAAAACATAGAAAGTTTATTAGATCAAGTAATCTCCTTAGATGATGATAGAAAAGTTCATATGCGTGATAAATTACAAAACGCTATAGACGAACTAAAAGAAGATATAGATCAGAATCGTTTCGAACAAGAGATTATTTATTATTTAGAGAAATTAGATATTACTGAAGAAAAAGTGCGGCTAAAAAACCATTTAACCTATTTTGTAGAGTCTATAAATTCTGCAGATTCTAATGGTAAGAAATTAGGCTTTATATCGCAAGAAATAGGCAGAGAAATCAATACTATAGGTTCGAAATCTAATTATGCACCTATGCAAAAAGTAGTAGTTCAAATGAAGGATGAGCTCGAAAAGATAAAAGAGCAATTATTAAATGTTTTATAAAGTACAACGCTGTAAAAACTGACTAAAAACACACTACAAAAACATACCGATCGGTTTCTATAATAGGTTAAACATTTTATTTTTAAAAGTTTAATTAGCAAATAGTGATTAGAAAAGAACCAGTTGGTATTTTTATAATATTATGACTTTGGCAAAGAAACCTACTAAAAATAAAGGAAAACTAATCGTTTTTTCAGCCCCCTCTGGATCTGGTAAGACCACCATCGTGCGTCATCTTTTAGCAATAGAGAGTTTAAATTTAGAGTTCTCTATTTCGGCAACATCAAGAAATAAAAGAGGAACAGAAAAAGATGGCACAGATTACTATTTTATCTCTACGAGAGATTTTAAAGATAAAATAAAGAATGATGAGTTTTTAGAATGGGAAGAAGTATATCGCGATAATTTTTATGGTACTCTTAAAACCGAAGTAGAGCGCATCTGGGCAAAAGGTAAACATGTTATTTTTGATATTGATGTGGTTGGCGGACTTAGAATAAAAAAGAAGTTTCCTAAAGAGACTTTAGCAGTATTTATAAAACCACCAAGTGTAGATGAGCTAAAAATTCGCCTAAAAAAACGTAGTACAGAAAGCGAGGAAAAGATTAATATGCGTATTGCAAAAGCATCGGTAGAAATGGCTACGGCACCACAATTTGATAAAATCATCAAGAATTACGATTTAGACATCGCTTTAAAAGAAGCTGAAAACCTCGTAGCAGATTTCGTTGGTGTAAACAGTAATCAAGAAGAAGAATAAAAAACAAAACGTCACCTCGCGTAGTCGAGAGATCTCTAAAAAATGAAGGAAATAGGACTTTATTTCGGGACATTCAATCCTATTCACATTGGGCATTTGAATATTGCCAATTATATGGTTGAATATTCTGATCTTGAAGAAATATGGTTTGTAGTTACGCCACAAAATCCATTTAAGGAAAAAGCATCTTTATTAGCAGATAATCATAGATACCAATTAGTTCAAATTGCTTTAGAAGAATACCCTAAGTTAAAAGCTTCTAATGTTGAGTTTAAACTACCGCAACCCAATTATACAATTACGACCTTAACAGTATTGGCTGAGAAATTTCCTGACCACCATTTTAGTATCATTATGGGTGAAGACAATCTCAAATCTTTTCATAAATGGAAAAATTATGAAGCCATATTGAAATACTATCAGGTATATGTGTATCCAAGAATCTACGAAGATCGCGTTTCTGAGACACAGTTTGATACGCATCCAAAAGTGCAAAAGATAGCTGCTCCAATTATGGAAATCTCTTCTACATTTATTCGCAAAGCCATTAAAGAAGGTAAAAACATAAAGCCGATGCTACCAGACAATGTTTGGAAGTATCTAGACGAGATGAATTTTTATAAAAATTAACGTATTTATAGCATTTTTCTAGAAGCTTTAAATTAAATATACATTGTATATTTGTTTTCCTTGTAATGGCTAAAAAAGACAAAAATAAAGGTAGGTTTAAAGAGAAACTAACCCATAAATACAGGTTAGTTGTCTTAAATGAAGATACTTTTGAAGAACGCTTTTCGTTTAAATTAAACCGTCTCAATGTATTTGTTTTAACGGGTATTAGTACGGTTTTACTAATTGGCTTAACCGCATTTTTAATAGCTTTCACCCCGTTGCGAGAGTATATACCAGGCTACTCTTCTTCTAAACTTAAAAAACAGGCCTCAGACTTGGTGTATAAAGTAGATTCCTTAGAACAAGAGTTAACAGTAAATGATGTGTATATAGAGAATATTAGGGAAGTGTTAACAGGTAAGATAAAAGATGTTCAGGTTAATAAAGACTCTATTATTGAGCAATTAAGAATAGAAGATACTGATCTTGAACCGATACCAGAAGACTCTATTTTTAGAGCCGAAGTTGAACGTCAAGATCGGTATAGTGTGTTTCAAAAAGCAACAAAAAAAGCCGATTTGGTATTTTCTACACCTGTTAAGGGCAATGTCTCAGATACGTATAATCCTAAAGAGCGGCATTATGCGATAGATATTGCGGTTACTAAAGACACACCTGTAAAAGCAGCTGCAGATGGTACTGTAATTTTTGCGGGATTCACGGCCGATACGGGTTTTGTCATCATACTCGAACATGCTAAAAACTTTATTACAGTATATAAGCACAATGCTACGTTACATAAAGAGCAAGGAGATTTAGTGAAATCAGGAGAAGTGATTGCCAGTGCTGGCTCTACAGGCACACTTACTACGGGGCCACACCTACATTTCGAATTATGGAACGATGGCTATCCGGTAAATCCAAGAAACTTTATAGATTTTGAATAGATGAACGTGAAGTCTGTATTTGCTATTCCATTTGCAAAAATCGTTCGAAAACGTATTTATAAATGGGCAAAAAACCCTATAAAAACACAAGAGAAAGTTTTTAAAAAGCTGATATCTCAGGCAAAAAACACAGCTTTTGGTAAAGATCATGATTTTACTTCGATTAGAACCTATGAAGATTTTAAAAGTAGAGTTCCAGTTAATGATTATGAAGGTTTACGACCTTATGTAGATAGAATAGTGGCTGGTGAACGTGATGTATTATGGAAAGGAAAGCCTATTTACTTTGCAAAAACTTCGGGTACTACATCGGGAGCGAAATACATTCCTATTACCAAAGAATCTATGCCTACACATATCAAGGCAGCTCGTAATGCCTTATTGCTATATATAGCAGAAAAGAAAGATGCAAATTTTGTAAATGGTAAAATGATCTTTTTACAAGGAAGCCCTGTATTAGAAGATAAAAATGGCGTAAAATTAGGTCGCTTAAGCGGAATTGTAGCGCATTATGTACCTAAATATCTACAGAAAAATAGACTGCCAAGTTGGGAAACCAATTGTATTGAAGATTGGGAAACCAAAGTTGATAAAATTGTCGAGGAAACTCTTACGGAAGATATGACTGTGATTAGCGGAATACCTTCTTGGGTGCAAATGTATTTTGAAAAATTGATCGATAAAACAGGTAAAAAAATTAGTGAGCTTTTTCCTAATTTTAATTTTTTCGTGTATGGTGGTGTCAATTTTGAACCCTACAAAAACAAATTTGAATCTCTTATTGGTAAAAAGGTGGATTATATAGAGTTATATCCTGCCTCAGAAGGATTTATAGCCTATCAAGATAGTCAACAAGAAAAAGGCATGCTTTTACAGCTTAAAAGCGGTATTTTTTATGAATTTATTCCAGCAAATGAGTTTTTTGATGAAAATCCGACTAGAATTTCGCTAAAAGATGTTGAGTTAGGTGTAAACTATGTGATTATTTTAAATACAAATGCGGGATTATGGGGTTATAATATCGGTGATACCGTAGAATTTACTTCATTAATGCCCTATCGTATTAAAGTCACGGGTCGTATTAAACATTATATTTCTGCTTTTGGAGAACATGTAATAGGTAAGGAGGTTGAAAAAGCTCTAAATGATGCTATAGTTGGCACTAATGTGAATGTGAGTGAGTTTACTGTGGCTCCACAGGTGAATCCTAAAGAAGGATTACCGTATCACGAATGGTTTATTGAATTTGAGAACGATCCAGAGGATTTAGAACATTTTGCTTCTAACATCGAGCGATCAATGCAAGAGCAAAATATCTATTATTTTGATCTGATTGAAGGAAAAATTTTAAGACCACTTGTTATCCGTAAAGTAAAAAAAGGCGGATTTCATGAATATATGAAGTCTATTGGGAAGTTTGGAGGACAGAATAAGATACCTCAGCTCTCAGACAATCGAAAAATTGCTGATGTACTTCAGAATTTTTTAACTTTATAAACATGAAAGTACTATCAGTAAATATTGGTGAGCGAAAAGAAGTACAATGGAGAAAAAAAACCATTGAAACGGGTATTTTTAAATATCCTGTTAAACATGCTGTTTTTTTAGATAAACAAGATGTTAAGGGCGATACAGTGGTTGACAGAAAACACCATGCTGGTATTGATAAGGCTGTTTATGTATATGGCGCGCAGCATTATGATTATTTTAAAGTCTTATACCCAAACCAAGATTGGCAGTATGGTATGTTTGGTGAAAATATTACGCTTTCAGAACTAGATGAAACAACATTACATATAGGTTCCGTATATCAATTAGGGGAAGCAAAAATTGAGGTCTCGCAACCTCGCCAACCCTGTTATAAATTAGGAATACGCTTTAATGACCAGAAAATTGTTAAAGATTTTTGGCACTCTACAAAATGCGGTTCTTATTTTAAAATTCTTAAAACGGGTAACGTTAAGGCTGGTGATGAACTTGTTTTACTAGAAAATAATCCTGAAAACCCTACTGTTGCTGAGGTGTATGCTCATAAGAGAACTTCGAAAGGATTCTAATGTTATTCTTTTTCTAAACCTTTTTCATTTTTAGTAGTCTTACTAACAAAGTAAAATTAAGAAAAATGAAAAAGTTAATTATTATAGTTTTTGGTTGTGTGATGCTCTTAATAGGTAATTCATGTGTTGTGCATACAAGACCAGCACAAACGAAAACGGTTGTTATTAAAAAGGCTCTAAGAAATCATAAGATTGTAGTTGTTAAAGGAAAGCGCTATTATTATTGGGGTGGCAATCATTATAAGAAAACTAGAAGAGGTTTTGTTTTTGTAAGA
>NZ_JBWQOJ010000013.1:0-73225 GCF_056591795.1 Maritimimonas sp. 2210JD6-3
TTTTACCAAGACAGTTAAGAGCTAACTTACATTGGCTACAAACTTTACTTGAAATACGGTATTCTTTCTTCTTCGTGCCGCTACGGTAGTCGTTAAATACCTTCTTAAACGGTACAATACTTCTATTGGGGCAAATGTAGTAATCCTGCTGTTTTACATATGTAAAACCGTCTGGACCACCTTAAACCTCACATTAAAAGTCATTATTCATTTCAATAGTACGGATTATTTTATTATATTTGTACGTATAACTAATTTATTATGGACACAAAATTAACTTTAAAGCTTAATCAAAGGGTTATTGAAAAAGCGAAGGAGTACGCTTCTAATAAAAAAATGAGTTTATCTCGAATTGTTGAAGCCTATTTACAATCTTTAACTTCTGAAAATGACACCTCTGAATTTGAGATTTCGCCTTTTGTAAAAAGTATCTCAACAGGAACTGAAATTCCAGCTGATTTGGACTATAAAAAAGAATATTCTGATTATTTAATTGAGAAATATAAATGAGCAAAAGGATTTTTATAGACACAAATGTAATGCTGGACTTTCTAGGAGAGCGAAAACCATTTTATGAACCGATTGCGAAAATTGCAACCTTAGCTGAAAAAGAAAAACTGACAATGGTGGTTTCACCTATTTCATTTGCAACGGTAAACTATTTTATTTCAAAATTTGAGAATGGAAAAGTTGCGAGGGAAAAACTAAGAAAATTTAAGATAATCTGCGAAATATGCTCTCTGGATGAACAAACGATTGAAAAGGGACTTAATTCTTCTATAAAGGATTTTGAGGATGCTTTGCAATATTTTAGTGCGACAGAATCAGAATGTGAAATAATAATAACTAGAAATGGAAAGGACTTTAAAAAATCATTATTACCTGTGATGACAGCAGACGAATTTTTAAAATCTCTGAATAAGAAATAACTAAACCCAACAATTACCATAAGTAATTGCTTGTACTCGCTTACTTCTGAAAATCCTTGCAGATTTTCAGTTTGGTGTGTACTTACAAACCCGCCCCTTTAGAAATGAATTCCAATTGTAAATTCTTTCATTTTTAGCTCGTTCTATTTAAATTGAATTTACTTAATACTGTTTCTATAGTTTGATTATCTAGTCTTTTTACTGGAAATTCAGCAATCAAATATGTGATGGATTGATTTTCTTTAATATCAATCCTCTCATAAAATTCTGTTTTCCTATTTCTAAGTCTAAGCAAATAAACTTTCTCTCCATCGCAACAGTAGAAATCAATTTCGTGATTTCTATCAAAATCAACTGGTATTTGGTGAATATCAATTATTTTCCAATTATTAAATTGTCTATCATACCCATTCTGATATTGAGCTCTATTTTCGAATTCAGCTATCGTCATACTGTTATGATTTTTCTTTTACTCGATAATCGAGATTTGAATGCTCCGAGGCTTGCCTCGACACGCTAAGGTTTTTTCCTTTTCGAATGCCTCGTGGGCTTGCCCCGAGGTCGTTTACTATTATTATTTTTTTCGGGAGTGATAGTATAGCTAGAACTCAAATACCCTCTTTAATCGATAGAATTCCCCGAGGCTCTGCCTCGGGTGTAACATCAAGTTGTTCACGCCCTACAAGGGAACCAAAGAGGCTAGAACCAAGAGTCAAGACAAAAGGTCTAGTTTATTGATTATGAAACCTCTATGGCTCTGCCTTGAGGCAGTTCATTTTTTATCCCAACATTTTTAAAAAAAACAGAGTTATTATGTGTTGTTATTCTTTACGCTATTATTAATTAGGATTCACATTGGTTTTGGTATGTTGTTTTTACTGGCTATAATCTTTGCTATGTATAGTTTTAACATCCTTTAGGATTATTCCATACATTAAGTGTTTCTTCTTCAGATAATAGTTTAATCCATCCTGATAGTCTTTTTATTACTAGATTACCTTCTCCAGAACAAGGATGTTTTCTATAGTGTATAACATCAACTTTACACCATTTTCCTTTTCTTTCATCTGTAAGAGTAATACCAAATAAGTCTCCTTTTAGCGTTGTTATTTTTTCGTGCTTAATTGATGGGCCTGTTCTTAAATTTAGTCCTGGTTTATTGGCATACCATTCCGTTTTTTTCTCAATTGCATAATCCATCCATGAGGTTAGCATTAAATCTTTAGATTTTAATTCTTTTATGCTAATCCAGTATCCGTTAGGTAGCTTTATAAATTCATTTTTTAAGTTTACAAATATCAAGGCCATTTCTTCGTACCCAACCATTTCAAGGGTATTGTCCTCTAATTCTTTTTCAACACCATTTGTTTTAACATAAGCTGTGTAAAATTCATTACTACCATCAGGGTTTTTTAAACAAATTTCGCCTTGAGCATTGCCGTTTGGTTTGTTGTAAATTGTAAGGCCAGCGGTTGGTATATAAACACAGCATACATTAAAATTTTTATTGGGCATTATGAGTCCCGATTTAAACTCTTGAGAATGCATAGTGATAGAAGCAATTATAAAGAGTATTACAAAAAGTGTTTTTTTCATTTTAATTTCGTGTTAATATTGGATTTTTTTCATTTTGTCCTCATACAGTTTATAGTTTAATTATCAATTAGTTATGAATGTTTCATCTGTCTAATTCTTGATTTTCATTTTCTGTTGATGATATAATGCACTGCATTTTTCTTCATATTGAGATTTATAGCTCCCATTGTAATTTTCAAGATATCTTTTCGGAAAATACATTTTTGATGTTATGGTAGGCAATTTTACGAGTGTCTCTTTCTTCAAATCATAATAATTCCATTCACCTATATAGCTGTTGGTTAATAGATTAACACTCGATTGTCCGCTACCATCATTGTTTGCCGACCCAAACTCGTATCGAGACATGCCTATGAGCCTAATTTTTTTATCTTTTGCTTCGTATCTAAATTGTACGGCATAGCCTGCCCTCATGTGGTTTACAAAAAATTCAAAACCACTTTTTGTTTCTTTTACACCTGAATTTAGTTCCTGACTTAAATTAGGCTGACTGCTGATGGGTTTGAATTTATTGGTTGAAAGTTTACAAATTAGTATGCCTTGATGTTGGTCATACGAAATACTGTCTTTAACACCATCTTTATCCAAGTCTTTAATTACTTGAGAAAATGACATTTGACATATAATTATACAGAAGGTTAGATGTAATAGTTTCATTTGTTTCTCTAATGGATTTTAGTAATATCAAAAATTCTAGTTTTTCTATTCTGCTTATAAATCTTGCCCATAAATTTTAGAGCAAAAACAAGTATTGATAAAATTAAGATATATACCTTTTTTATTTCTATTTTAAATTATCTATAAATGATATTAATATTAAAGTATTACCACCTCTCTTTTAAACATTTTTTATCTCTTTCTGACTCGTCTGGTATTGATTTGAGTGTTCTCAAACTAACTGCATCACTAATATCTATGTTTTGTTTAACATCGCATATATAAATAAACGCATCTTCTTGATTGCTAGATTTGGTTTTATAAATGGTATTGGTTAAAATCCATTGGTTGTTTATTAACGAAATATAATAATGAGCTTCAAAAAAACCGCCATCTAGAAAAGCCGTTACAACCACAAAGCCATCTGTATGTTCTTTGATATCTATAATTTGATTGCCACCATCTTGTGAAAAATTAATTGTTTTTAAAACAAACTTAAAGTTGTCTCCTTCTTTTAAAAACAACAAAAGTTCACCTCCTTGATAAGGGTCTGCACTCACAACTTTATCTAAAATGCCGTCGCTATTAATGTCGATGTCCTTTATAAAATAATGCTCGAAACCTTCAAAATCTGAAAGCTTATACGATACCGAAATATCTTTTTCTTCTGGTGGGTCTGGATTTTCATTAGTATCAAAAAAACTTGTTTTAAACAAATCGTCTAGCACCACTTTTTTTGCAGTGTTTAAATGAGAAGCGAAATCTGCATCAAATTGTGGATGTGGTCCATCAAACAAAAAAAACAAAATAGATTTAGCTTCGCTGTCTTTTAAAGTATTGATTAAGTAATACTTCTTTTTTTTCTTAATATATTTTATAGATGCGTCTTGAAAGTAACTTATGGCATCTGCCTCCCAGTGTCCATCTTTACAAATTGCCATGACGTTACTTTCATGACTTTTGTAAGCTTCATTTTCTAGTAACTTAAACCAGTAACGTATATAATCATTAGATACTTCGTACAGCTCTTGAGGTGCATCGTTAACAGAATCCCAACCAAAATACTTGCAAAACTGATTAAAACTTTTCGGAAACTGATTTAAAAATTCTTGTTCATCTTTTGCTATAAAACTCTTTTGTAAGTTCTGAATATTAATTTCGTGCTGTGAAGAAGTATTATAGGTGTTTATAGAATTATTTTTAATTTCCTTGTTTTTACAAGAACAAATAGTTAATATTAAAACGACAAAAAGAATAACGCTATATTTCATAATTTTAGTCTCTATTATATTGTTCTAACTCTTTATAGGTTACTAAAAATTCTTCTTCACATACTTTCATCGCATACGGATATGATGGAGTAAAAGTTATTCCATCTTTAGTCATTACCCAAGAAGCATGTTCCCAAATCCATTCTCCTTGTGTAAAATATTCGCATTCAGAATACCTATCGGTATTATCGTTGGCATACTTTTTTTTAAGTAATTGAAATAGGTTTAAATTCGGATACAGAGCAGTTATTTTATCTAATTGCTTCTTATTTTTGAAATCAAAATTATAGCCTATTGTGTTGTAACTAGGATGTGCATCTCCACAATTTATGTATGGATACGTAGTGAAACTAAAGTATTGATTTGATAAGAGTTCTAATTCCATTTTTAGTTCTAGCCCAATACAATCTAATTGTGTTAGAGCATAGTAAGCATGTATTTTTTCTAATTTAGCATTCATAAATTTGCATTCAGATTTTTTAAATCCATTGCCAACCCTGAAGAATGATTGTTTTGAATACTTTTCTGTAAACCAAACCAACTCTTTTTTTTCATAGGATGTTATGCTGTCTTTAACATACACCAATTTGCTTAATTTATAGTCTTCGAGATTTTTTGTTGTCTTGGTTAAATCTACATTTAATGTAAGCCCATTCTTTTGCCAAGTACCAGTGATTTTATCTTTATTTACAGATAGGATAAATACTTCTTTTTGCTCCTCTGTATCGAAAAATTTCTGATAAAGAAGTAACTCTGTAGCATTAGATTTTACATCTAAAGGAATATTTTTTAATTGAGATTTGTAAAAATAAAAGGCACTTGACCGATTATCGTTATAATCTCCATCTAATTCTAAAAATATTTGATGCTTCCCAATTACTCCTTCATACGTTTGGCTCTGCATACATATTGAACTGAAGATTATGATGATTATTATAAAATGTTTCATTTTTTTTGCAAACTAATTTTTTTTGGTCTAGCACAGAATTCCCTTGCATACGGCTTTTGGGTTTGTTGAAAACCATTTTTTTAAAATCTATAATGTGTAGCTGAACATTAATAGCCTTAAATCTAAACTTAATATTATTTTACATTTAATACCATTTCTAATTCTAAATGACTCAATTAAAATGCGCCTTTTCACCTTATATTTCAAAATAAAAATAACCCGTAGCTATGGCTATGACTAATTTTTCTTTTTTATCTAACGCAAAAACTCATCATTTTCTACTGTGTAATTTAGCATCAGAACTGGTATAAGATTGTTTCTATTATCATTTACTTTTTTGTTCCATTCACATTCGTTTCCTATAAATGTAGCTCCTTTTTATTAATCTAATCATAAAAATTACCATCAAAATCAATTCCAAAAGAGCAAGTATTGTACATGCTCTTTAGTTTTTTTATGGAAAATAACGTTTAGTATATGGTAAGTTAGGCAGCAGAAAGTGATAAACTTAATTTTCTAACAGCAACTTACATATGTTTAATAGTCCATTTTAACAAGGTCACCATTTAATGTGTAGTAAAAATGAAACGTTGTTCCACCGTTTTCAGGTTTTAGGCTAATAGAGTACTCCATTTTAGAGATATCACCATTTTTGGGGTATTTTATTAGCGCAGTGTATAAGGTTGGATTTTCAATATTTTTCTCCGCAGTTAATTGTTTTTTAGATTTTTCAACCAACTCCCCTAATTTGGTTAAGCTAATTTTATCATTTAATTGAAACATAAAATCTGCTGCTTTTGTACCTTGAGGAACTTCTAATGTCACATCTGAATTTTGTTTCCAAGAAGTGCGCTCGTTAAAAACATAAGTACCCATTTTTAAAGTTTCTGGCGCATCAGTAACAGTGAGGTTAATTATATTTCCAATATCCTTATTATAAGTTATGCTTAAATCTGTGTAGTAGGCATCATCACCAAATTTGCTTTTTATTTCTTTTTCTATAGCTGTAAAGCCTTTGGCAGTTGCTGGTTGTTTACCCATCCCTCCTCCGCAAGAGATGAGTGTTAGTATTGCCATTACTACGAGTGTTATACTTTTTAATGTTTTCATGTATTCTATTTATTGTTTTTATAGTTCTTCTTCTTCCTCTTCATCTCTTCCAAAGAGAAAAAACAGGGCGCCTCCACCAACGATTAGTAAAATTCTGATAACCCATGCCATGCCATTGCCCCAGGTATCTACCCAAGAAAGTAACCTGATATTGTAATTAAAAATTGAGAGTACCATAGAGATAATACCCATGGCAGCTAGTAATAATCCTCCCTTACCTAATTTTGATTTGATTTGTTCCATACTATGATTTATTTATTTTTTGAATCATAAATGTATAAGGAACTTGTGTAGAAAAAAATAGAGAAACTATTTATATAAGGTAAGAATTAATAACCGTGATACTTGAAAGAATATGCGTAAACCATAAAACTTTAGTTTTTATTCCAATTTAAAAAAGTTGTTACAAAATGTTCTTTTTTTCGAGAAGATACGGGGATTTTTTTACCATTTTTCAAATAAATAATGCCCGCTTTTTCGTATTTATCGATAAATTTTAAGTTAACTATAAACGATTGATGTGAACGAACAAAATTAGTAGCAGTTAATCGCTCTTCAAACTCTTTTAAGGTTTTAGAGACCATATATTTTTTACCATCGCTACAATAAAATGTTGTATAGCCTTTATCTGATTCGCAGAAGAGTAATTCATTTAAATCTATAACCTGAAAGCTATCATGAAACGATAATATGAGGTTAGAATCTTCGTTATTCCAGACCTCTTTTACGGTCTTGATTTGCTTTTGTTGTTCTGCAATAGTTAGATTCTGAACTTTATTCAGCGCCTCTTGAAGCTCATCTACATCAACAGGTTTTAAAAGATAATCAACGGCACCAATTTTTAAAGCTTTTAGGGCATATTCTTCGTAAGCAGTAATAAAAATGATTTTAAAAGCGAGATTTTCTGTTTGATCTAAAAAGTTAAAAGCGTTACCATCTGTAAGGTTAATATCTAAAAAGATTAATTCTGGCTTACAGGCGTTTGCAACTACAACAGCTTGTTCTACAGATTCACATTCACCTATTACGTTCACCCTCGTATCAATTGAGGCCAACAAATGCAATAATGCTTTTCTAATATGGGCTTTGTCTTCTACAATGAGTGCGTTCATTTAACAGATTCGATTTTATAGGGAATCACTAAAGTAATCAATGTTCCATTTTTATTAAATGATGCCCTATTTTTTATAGTAACAGAGCCTTCAGTTTTAAATTCTTTAGATAGCATCGCAATTCGTTCTGAAGTAATTGTACTAGCTAATGATTGTTTTTCTTTTTTAGTTTTTTGTTTGTCAAGGTCAATGCCAATACCATTATCTTCAATCGTGCAAACTAGTTTTTTATCTTTAAAAGTTAATGTTAAATTAATTTCTTTATGATTCTTTTTATTGGGAAATGCATGCTCGATAGCATTTTCTATAAAAGGTTGAATCAACATTGGAGGAATTTTCAAAGTAGTTTCGTCAATTCTAGAATCTACCGTAAGATTATACTCATATGGAGGGTCAACATCTAAATTTTGGAGCGCCATATAGCTATCTATTGCTGACAGTTCTTCTGAAAGCGCTACAGTTTTATGTCTTGAATTTTCTAAAATAGTTCGTAATAACTTTGAGAATTTAGATAAATATAAAACAGAAGTTTTTTCCTCTTTGTTTAAAATCATTCCTTGTAATACAGATAAAGAATTAAAGATAAAATGCGGAGTCATTTGAGAACGCAATAACTTTTGTTCAATAATTATGTTTTGTGTTTTAGATTTAATATTTCTGAACTTTAAATAGAATATCATTCCTCCTGAAAGAATAGAGACTAATAAAAATCCAATAATTGCTAATAAATAATTACGTTTCGATTTTTCTAAATCTATATTGGTTGCAGTTACTGTTTTAGTGAGTTTTAACTCTCTAATACTCGCAGAGTCTAATTTTTGCTTGTATTTATAATCGGCTTCTAATTGTGCAATCTTTGTGATATTTTCTTTATTAAAAAGACTGTCATTTAAAACCTTAAATTTTTGATGTCTTTTAAATGCTTTTTTATACTGACCGGTCTTCGAATAAATATCGGCCAGAAGTCCATTCACATCTTTTTGAAAATATAAGGATCCTAATTTTTCAGAAATTTTTTCTGATTCTAGAGCATTAATTAAGGCTTCGTTATAATTCTTTTTATAAAAGTTTGAAATGGCTATTCTATAATATGCATTAGATAATTCAAGTTGATCTCCTATATCAATAGCAATCTTTTTAGCCTTTATAAAATTTTGAAGTGCTTTGGTGTTATCATTAAGTTCTGCGTAAACACGTCCTATTTTAATTAATAGTGATTGACTATGTTTTTTATCATTTATCTCTTTAGATATGCTTAACGCTTCATTATAATTTTTTAAAGCATTAGTATAGTCCAGCTTTTTTATGTAAACACTCCCTATATTACTTAATGCACTTGACATATTTCTTTTATTGCCAATCTTCTTTTGTAGTACATATGCTCTTTTATAATTTTCAATAGCTTTATCTGTATTTCCATAATTTTTATGTACTATACCTATGTTGTTTAACAACATCGAGATTCGGATAGTGTCATTTATTTCTTCAGCAATTTTTAAAGACTTATTGTAATATTCTAGTGCAACAGGATAGTTTGCCTTTTCTAAATATAGACTACCAATACTCATATAACAAGTTGAAGTTTCTGGTTTATTACCATAAGTAATATTTAGATCTAATGCCTTTTTATAGTAGATAGAAGCCTCATCATAGTTGCCCATATCTGTATAATTGTACCCAATAAACTTTAATGAAGTTGCAGTTTTTTTAAAGCTCCCTAATTTCTCACTTATTGCAATAGATTTTTTGTAAAACGAAATAGATTCTTGAAAATCACTTTTATAATGTGCCGCTAATCCCATTGCCTCATAGCATTCTGCAACACCTATTCTATTATCTATCATTTCATAGAGTAATAGTGCTTTATTGTATTGTGTTATTGCTTGTTCATAATTGTATTGGGAATAAAGTGTCTTTCCTTTTAGAAATAAACTTTTAGCCTTTCCTTTCTTAAAACCTATTGCATCTGCGATTTTTTCAGAATCTTGAATGTATTTCAATGCTAATTCTCTATCTTGACGGTAAGATAAACTTGCTAGGGTGTTTAATATATTCACCTTTGTCGAATCGCTTTCTTTATGATTTTGTAATTTAATTTCTAAACTATCTAGAATCTTATTTTGTGCAAAAACAGTCGTCGAGAAAAACGAAAAACAGCATAAGTAAATAATAAGAATATTTATGATTTTCATATTTAAAACAGGAATATCTTAAGTCAAATAACAGTATAATAGTTAAGATTTATCTAGTATAATAATAATTTTCGAAAAGTACTTAAATCTGTTGATGTTATTTGCTCGATACCTATATTTTAATACTATTTTCCTAAAATTCAAAATAAAAATAAGAGCGAATACGAAACAACTTGTTCGAGCTACGCAAATATTTAGCTTCTTAAATAACTAAAGTAACTACATAAAACATATCTAGCTATAGCAAATTTTTATTTGTAAAGCCTTAAGCAATATATGCAGAACGAGCTTTTGTATTTGTTATTCGTAAATGTGAAATGTTGATAAAATTCTAAGGATTATTCACTTTACTCCTAATCGTAATAAAAGAGAGCTAGTCATGCAAAATATTTTTTTGTAATAGCAAAGTCTTATTTAGTTGTTTATACTTATAAAAAGAGTTGCAATGTGTCGAAAAAAAACGCCTCATCATACGATGAAGCATTTATCTTGCGGAGAAAGAGGAACTATCCACTAACTTCTTAATTGTTGATTTACAGAATATTACGATAAAATATTTTCAATTTATGCGCCTAATTATGCGCCTAATTTTTAACACCTTGAAATCCAGTATTTTAAACCTCAAAAAACATGATTTCATTATTTTTGACTAAAACTGATACTCTAAATTTTAGAACGCAGAAGTCACTCAATTTTTTTTGATTTATTTTAAAATTTAACATTTAAAATAAAAAACTTCGAGGGTTCGAATGCTTTATTCTGGGTTCAGGAGTCAAGTATTTGAGTAGGAATACTATAGTTAAATACTAATAATAGCACAAATAATACGTTAAAAAGCACCTAAATGCTTAAATATTTAATAATTTTGCATTAATGAAAAGTGTTATTCACAAAATATTATCCATCTCTATGGCTTTTGTAGTACTACTCTCTACAATGTCATTTACTTTGAACATGCATTATTGTGGAGATACTTTAGTGGAAACAGCTATTTTTCATAAAACCAAAGGTTGCGGTATGGAAATGGAGAAACCATCTACTGAAGGATGTTCTATCACAAAGAAAAATTGTTGTAATGATGAACAATTGGTAGTCGATGGTCAAGACGAACTACAACTGCAAGTTGACAAAATTTCATTTGAACAACAAGTATTCATAGCTTCCTTTGTTTATAGCTATATTAACCTTTTTGAAGGTTTTGATAAAAACGTATCTTCCTTTGAAGAATATAAACCGCCACTCGTCATTAGGCAACTCTACAAGATTGACGAGACCTATTTAATTTGATTTTTAAACAAATAGACTGTGTTATCCTATGGCTTTAGCCCATAAGGATAATTCTTTGTATTCGGTGTTGTCATAACACCAATGTCTAACTGTTTAACAATCAAAGCCAATGCTAAATAAAAGCATCAAATTTCTAATAGAAAACAAACTCGTAGCAGTACTACTACTCATCCTTTTCGTAGGATGGGGAACGGTAAATGCACCTTTTAATTGGGATACTGGATTTTTGCCAAGCAATCCTGTAGCAGTAGATGCTATACCTGATATTGGAGAAAACCAACAAATTGTATTTACGAAATGGGATGGTCGTTCACCACAAGATATTGAAGACCAAATTACCTATCCATTAACCACATCCTTGCTAGGTATTCCTGGAGTAAAAACCATTCGTAGTTCGTCTATGTTCGGCTTTTCAAGTATCTATATCATTTTTGAAGAAGACATAGAATTTTACTGGAGTAGAAGTCGTATTCTCGAAAAACTCAATTCCTTACCAAATGGCTTACTACCTGATGGTGTTAATCCTGCTTTGGGACCAGATGCAACAGGATTGGGACAAATATTTTGGTACACGCTTGAAGGACGTGATGAAAACGGAAACGTAACAGGTGGTTGGAATTTACAAGAGTTACGAAGTATTCAAGATTACTATGTAAAGTATGCACTATCCTCTGCAAGTGGTGTTTCTGAAGTAGCATCTATTGGTGGTTACGTTCAGGAATATCAAGTAGATGTTAATCCTGAATTAATGCGTCAATATAATATTGGATTACATCACGTTGTAAAAGCAGTTAAGGAAAGTAATAAAGACATTGGTGCACAAACTATTGAAATTAATAATGCAGAATATTTGGTACGTGGTTTAGGTTATGTAAAATCCATTTCGGACATCGAAAATGCGGTAGTTACTTCCGAAGATTATACAGCAATACGAATTAAAGACATTGGTAACGTATCGTTAGGTCCTGCAACACGACGCGGCATGTTGGATAAAGAAGGTGCAGAAGTTGTTGGTGCTGTTGTAGTAGCGCGATATGGCGCAAACCCAATGGAAGTTATCAATAATGTAAAAGAAAAAATTAATGAATTAAGTGCAGGCTTACCTTCAAAAGTATTAGCAGACGGTAGAACTTCACAAATAACCATAGTACCATTTTACGATAGAACAGAATTGATTCAAGAAACGTTAGGCACACTCAATGAAGCCTTAACATTAGAGATATTAATTACCATTTTGGTTATTATCATTATGGTATTCAATCTTCGAGCTTCAGTATTAATTTCTGGATTATTGCCTGTTGCGGTTTTAATGGTTTTTATAGCTATGAAGTTCTTTGGAGTTGATGCCAATATTGTCGCTTTATCTGGTATTGCAATTGCTATTGGAACCATGGTCGATGTTGGAGTTATACTTTCAGAAAACATTATAAGGCATTTGGACGAAAGTGAAAAGTTAAAAGTGAACAATGAAAAGTTAGAAGGTGAAAATGAAAATGTAATTCCGACGGAGCGAGGCACGAGCGACGAGGAATCTCATAACAAAAGTCTTTCCGCCATTCAAAAAGACAGATTATCCATAAATCAAATCGTTTATAACGCCACAGCAGAAGTTTCAGGCGCTATTGTAACCGCTGTAATGACCACCATTATTAGCTTCATTCCTGTATTTACAATGATTGGTGCCGAAGGTAAGCTATTTAGACCATTGGCATTTACAAAAACGTTCGCTTTAACAGCATCTATTATTGTCGCTTTATTTTTAATACCGCCATTTGCAGCATTTTTATTTAGAAAGAAAAGCATTAAAAACACTTTTAAAACTATTTTAAATGGTGTTTTAATAGCATTAGGTATTGTAGCGATATTTTACGGTTATTGGTTAGGATTAACATTGATAGCATTTTCGTTCGTTGCATTAATATTTCTATATTATAAACAAGACGCTTTTCACTTTTCACTCTTCACTTTTCACTTTTCACTTACAATTAATCTTATCAATATCATTATTTCAGCATCAGCAATCGTATTCCTGTTAGCCGAATATTGGAGACCATTAGGTGTTGATAAAAGTATCTTTTGGAATCTCATTTTTGTAAGTGTTATATGCTTTGGTTTATTAGGTGTTTTTTCACTATTCATCAAATACTACACACGTATTTTAAGATGGTGTTTAGATAATAAATTATTGTTTCTATCTGTACCAACAGCTATTGTAATTGCAGGGTTTTTCATTATGAAGAATACAGGCAAAGAGTTTATGCCTTCCTTAAATGAAGGCTCATTTCTACTAATGCCTACCTCAATGCCTCATTCTGGTGTCGAAGAAAATAAAAGAGTTTTACAGCAATTGGATATGGCAGTAGTTAGTATTCCAGAAATTGAAACAGTTGTGGGTAAAGCAGGAAGAACGGAATCAGCGTTAGACCCAGCACCACTATCAATGTATGAAAACATCATTCAGTACAAACCAGAATATATGCTGAATGCAGATGGAGAAAGACAACGCTACAAAGTAAATGAGGATGGTTTGTTTGAATTAAAAGATGGTCGTTTTATTTCTAATCCTAATAATTCTGAAAATGTTGCTTATAGCACAGTTAAAAGGTCTCAACTAATCGAAGATGAGGATGGTGAATATTATCGTAATTGGAGACCAGAAATAAAATCCCCAGACGATATTTGGAATGAAATTGTAAGAGTTACAAAATTGCCAGGTGTTACGTCAGCACCAAAGCTACAACCTATTGAAACCCGATTGGTAATGCTTCAAACAGGAATGCGAGCACCTATGGGAATTAAGGTAAAAGGTCAAGACTTAAAGCAAATTGAAGCCTTTGGTGTCCAATTGGAAGATATACTCAAACAAGCTGAAGGTGTTAAAAAAGAAGCTGTTTTTGCAGACCGTATCGTTGGTAAACCCTATTTGTTAATTGATATTGATAGAGAGAAAATTGCACGTTATGGCATTTCGATACAAGATGTTCAAGATGTATTAAAAGTCGCAGTTGGTGGTATGGTTTTAACACAAACGGTTGAAGGTCGTGAGCGCTATGGTGTTCGTGTGCGATACCCAAGAGAATTACGAGCAAATCCAACAGACTTACAACAGATTTATGTGCCAGTTTCAACAGGTAGTCCTGTTCCATTAAGCGAATTGGCAACTATTCGTTACGAACAAGGTCCACAAGTCATAAAAAGTGAAGACACCTTTTTAGTAGGATATGTCTTGTTTGACAAACAAGCTAGTTTTGCCGAAGTAAGCGTTGTTGAAAATGCACAAGCATTGATTCAAGAAAAGATAGATTCTGGCGCATTGATAGTTCCAAAAGGTATTAACTATGCATTCACAGGAACGTATGAAAATCAGTTGCGAGCCGAAAAAACGCTATCTGTTGTTGTGCCATTAGCCTTGGCAATTATCTTTTTAATACTGTATTTCCAATTCCGTTCTGTGGCAACCTCATTAATGGTGTTTACAGGCATAGCAGTAGCTTTTGCAGGTGGCTTTATAATGATTTGGTTGTATGGTCAAGATTGGTTTTTAAACTTCAATTTCTTTGGCGAAAATATGCGAGAAGTATTCCAGATGCATCCCATTAATTTAAGTGTTGCAGTTTGGGTTGGATTTATAGCACTCTTCGGAATAGCAACCGACGATGGTGTAGTAATGGCAACCTATTTAACGCAAACTTTTGATAGAAACACACCAGAAAATAAAAAGGAAATTAGAGCATCCATAGTTGAAGCAGGAGAAAAACGAATCAGACCGTGTTTAATGACAACAGCAACCACCATATTAGCATTATTACCAGTACTCACATCTACAGGACGAGGAAGCGATATTATGATTCCTATGGCAATTCCAAGTTTTGGCGGTATGTTAATCGCATTGATCACACTCTTTGTAGTACCCGTTTTATATAGTTGGAGGGAAGAATTAAAAATGAAGAATTAAAAATGAAAAATTTAGAATTGAACATAAAGTTAGTCTTGTTTCTTGTTTCCTGCTTCTTGTTTCTAAAAGGAAACTCTCAACAATTAGACATTTTAATAGATGAAGCATTAGCTAACAATCCTGAAATCCAAACTTTTGAATTGAAGTATCAGGTGGCAAAAGAAAAAGTAAACGAAGCAAATACATTACCAAATACGCAATTTGGTGTTGGCTATTTTGTTAGTGAGCCAGAAACCAGAACGGGTGCTCAAAAATTCAAGATTTCAGGAAAACAAATGCTGCCTTCGTTTGGAGCTATAACCGCAAGAGAGAATTATATTAATGCGTTAGCAGATGCCATTTATGAAGACATCACCATAGTAAAAAGAAAACTGGTAGCTTCTGTTTCACAATCATACTACAATCTATATGCTATCAAGGAAAAACAGGAAATTCTAGAAGAGAATATCGAACTGCTGAAAACTTATGAAGAATTAGCTTTAACCTCAGTTGAAGTTGGTAAGGCGTCAGCAGTAGATGTTTTACGATTGCAAATGCGTCAAAATGAATTAGAGCAGTTAAAGCAAGTTCTAGAACAAGATTATTTAGCTGAACTAACAATAGTTAATAAACTACTTAATAGAGATAAAAGTACAGAAGTCATTATTGACAAAGGATTAATGATGCCTTTAGAAGGTGAATTAATTAATTCGGATAATCTGGCTTTGCATCCTGAATTATTAAAATACGATAAGCTTTATACTTCTATAGAACAATCTGAATTGTTAAATCAAAAAGAAAGTAATCCAATGTTAGGTTTTGGCTTGGATTATATAGCCGTTTCAGAACGCCCAAATATGGATTTTAGCGACAATGGTAAGGATATCGTCATGCCTATGGTAAATGTTTCTATTCCAATTTTCAATAACAAGTATAAGTCCAAATCGAAACAAAACGAACTAAAACAACAGGAGATTTTAGCGCAAAAAGAAAGTCGATTAAATACATTGGAAACCTTGCTCGATAGAGCGATTAGAAGTAGTAATTCGGCAAGAATAAGTTATGATACACAAACTAAAAATTTGAAACAGGCAAAAGATGCAGAAACCATTTTGGTGAAAAGCTATGAGACTGGAACTATTAATTTTAATGATGTTTTAGATGTTCAGGAATTGCAGCTAAAATTTCAAATGAATCAGATAGAATCAATTAAGAATTATTATTTGCAGAGAACTATCATCAATTATTTAACAAATTAAAATACAATTAAAATGAACTTTTCGAAGAAAAATCACGAATTAAAAAACAAAAATGTAAATGTCATGAGTAAAACAGTTAAGACAATTTTAGGAATCATGGTTTTAAGCTTAATGCTTACAACAGTGTCTTGTAAAGGAGATAAAAAGGAAGAAACAATTACTAAAACCGAACAAGCACAGAAGAAAGAGTACGCATCTGCTTATGTATGCCCAATGCATTGTGAAGGTAGTGGTAGCGATACTGAAGGTGAATGCCCAAAATGTGGAATGGATTACGTAAAAAATGAAGACCACAAAAAAGACGGGCATACACATTAGGCTATAGAAATAAGGCAGTATTAAGCTTTTAGTACTGCCTTAAAATAGATTTAATTAATATAAGATTGAATAAGATGTACAGTCATAAAATTAACATAGTAATTAATTCAGATTTAGCTGAAAAGATGCTTTTGCGAATTACCTTCTGAACTCTAAAACAATAAAACGAACAGATGAAACATACATATAAAATATCTGGAATGACCTGTGGTAACTGTAAGGCAACCATAGAGAAAAATTTAATTGAGTTGCAAGAAGTAGAAGATGTTGAAGTTAACCTTGAAAAAGGTGAAGCAACCATTTCTATGAGCAGGCATATTGACACAGCAGAACTACAAAAGGCATTACCTCCAAAATATAGTATTTCCGAAAAGGAAGTTAAAAATGTTTTTGCTTCTACAAGTGCATCTAGTTTTGAAATTGAGGAAGAAAAAAGCAAGTTACAGCAACTTAAACCATTGCTTCTAATTCTGTTTTATATAGCCATTGCAAGTGTATTACTACATTATAAAAACTGGAATTGGGGAGAAGTAATGTTAGATTTCATGGGCTTGTTCTACATCGTTTTTAGTTTCTTTAAACTATTAGATTTAAAAGGCTTTCCAGAGTCTTTTAGAATGTACGACCCTTTAGCAAAACGAGTTCCAATCTATGGATGGGTTTATCCGTTTATTGAAACAGCATTGGGTTTAATGTTTCTAATGCGATTTGAAGTTAAAATAGCATTGATAATAACACTTATTGTATTGGGAATTACAACTATTGGAGTTACAAAAACACTATTAGATAAGAGGTTCATAAGATGTGCTTGTTTAGGTACAGCTTTAAAGCTTCCTATGACAGAGGCGACATTTATTGAAAATGCCATTATGATAGTTATGGCAATACTAATGTTAGTAAACTAAACAACTATGGTAAACAGACATACAGCATTAAAAATTAGAAAGACGCATCGTTATTTAGGATTGTTTTTAGGTATTCAATTTCTATTTTGGACTATTAGTGGTTTATACTTTAGTTGGACAAACATAGACGATATACACGGAGACCATTTTAAGAATCTGGACTATCAGCCCCAAGCCTTTAGTAATCTTATGAGTCCTTCAAGTCTTAATATTTCAGAAGGCGTTAATACTATTGAGTTAAGAGATATAGATAACACACCTTATTATTGGGTGAACAAGAAACAATTATATAATGCTATAGATGGAAGCCAAAAAAATAGTATCACCAAAGATGAAGCATTATATATCGCTAAAAACCATATGAAAGAAGGAATAGAAGTTGAATCTATTGAGCAAATAGCAGAAGTTGGGAAACATCATGAATATCGTGAAAAGTTATTGCCAGCTTATGTTATCTCATATAAAACTGATGAAGCTTTAAAAGCCTATGTGTCTATAAGCGATGGAAAGTTTCAAACTGTAAGGCATCGCAGTTGGCGTTGGTTTGATTTTCTATGGATGACGCACACCATGGACTATGAAGGACGAGATAACTTCAATACAATTGTTTTAAGAGCCTTTTCTCTTTTAGGACTTATAACTGTTTTAAGCGGCTTTTTACTTTGGTACACATCGTCACCATCAATTAGAAAATTATTAAAAAGAAAAAAAAATAAATAGAGATGAAAAAATATGCAATCTATACAGGAATATTAGTAGCTGGCTTGCTATTGGGTTGGCTATTATTTGGTAATTCATCTAACAATGAAATGGAACATAATCATTCTGAAATGGCTTCTAAAAATCAAATGTGGACGTGTTCTATGCACCCACAAATTATGCAACCAGAACCAGGAGATTGTCCCATTTGTGGTATGGACTTAATCCCTGCCGAAGCTGGTGCGGATGGTTTAAGCCCTAACGAGTTTAAACTCACCAAGAATACCATGGCTTTAGCAAATATCCAAACCTCTGTAGTAGGCAGTGCTTCTCTTGAAGGCAATTCCATTAAGCTATCTGGCAAGATAAGTGAGAACGAAGATGCCAATGTGGTACAAGCAAGTTATTTTTCAGGACGCATAGAGCGATTAAATATAAGTTCTGTAGGAGAAGAAGTTCGTCAAGGACAGCTTTTGGCAACCATTTACTCTCCTGAATTATTTTCTGCTCAACAAGAACTAATTACGGCTTCTTCATTAAAAGAATCACAACCAGCTTTGTACAATGCAGTTCGCAATAAACTAAAGCTTTGGAAAATTTCTGATAGCCAGATTGACCAAATTGAAACTTCTGGCAAGGTAATTCAAAATGTCCCGATTTATGCTACAGTTTCAGGGACGGTGTCAGAAAAATTAGCAGAACAAGGTGATTACGTAAAACAAGGCCAGGCTTTGCTAAAGATAACCAACTTAAATACAGTTTGGGCTTTATTTGATGTGTATGAAAATCAGATTGAACTGTTCAAAAAAGGACAGAATATTACTGTTACTATAAATGCCTATCCAAATAAGGAGTTTAATAAGAAAGTTGATTTTATCGACCCAATGATGAATCCCCAGACAAGAACTGTTGCTCTTCGTGTTGTGCTAGATAATAAATCAGGAGAGTTTAAAACAGGTATGTTTGTTCAAGGTGAGATTGAAAACGCTATTTCTCAACCAGAACAAACATTAACCATTCCATCTTCTTCTGTATTGTGGACTGGTGAGCGTTCAGTAGTGTATTTAAAAACGAATCCTAATGAACCTGTTTTTGAAATGCGAGAAGTTGTTTTAGGAAAACAAGTTGGAGAACAATATGAAGTTGTTGATGGGCTAAAAGATGGAGACGAGATTGTTACTAATGGTACATTTACTGTGGATGCCTCTGCACAGCTTCAAGGTAAAAAGTCGATGATGAATAAAGATGGAGGTAAAACAATGTCAGGGCACGAAGGACATACAATGGATATGATGCCCGAAAAAGTTGATTTTAATAGTACGGTAGAAAAATCATTTCAACCTGTTATTGACGCTTATATCAACCTCAAAGATGCTTTAATTCAGTCTGATGTATCGTTAGTAGCATCTAAAAGTGAATCATTTAGAAAAGTATTAGAAGAAATGCCTGTAAGTCAGAGAGAACAAACACATAATTACTGGTCTATGCTGCATAAAACTTCTAAAGGTATAAATGAAAATGTGAGTTTGGAACATCAGCGTAAACTGTTTCAAATGATTTCAGATAAACTCATTGAAATGGTTAGAAATTTTGATAAAGTTAATGATAAATTATTTGTTCAATTTTGCCCAATGGCTGATAATAATAAGGGTGCTTTTTGGATAAGTAAGGAAGAGCAAGTGCTTAATCCTTATTTTGGAGATGTTATGTTGAAGTGCGGTAGTGTGAAAGACATTATTGAATAATAAAAAAAATCATAGCGTTTGTTATGGTTTTCCTTTTGCGGAGAAAGAGGGATTGTTGCACACCCTCATACGGCATTTTGCAAATGCTTATATCTTTAAAAACAAAAAAACCACACAAGTAAAACTTGGTGATTTTCTATTTTTCAAGCCTCGCGCTTGATTGCGGAGAAAGAGGAACTATCCAAAAAACACAAAATTCAGTGTTTATAAGGCTTCCAAAAGCACTAAAAATTCAACTGACACCGAATTGGACACCGCGAATTAAACTTTAACACTTTTAACATAAATAAGATTATATTTTATCAAAATGGTAAATACTATCAAAACTATTATAGATTTAAAATGAAATCTTGTCTTCTAACGTCAAAATCAAATTTGCATCGTAATATTTGTATATATCTGGAATATTCAAAACCTCAATCTTGGAATAATAAGTTGCCCCAGTATGCTTTTTAATTTGTTCCAGATGTTTATTTTCCATCACATAGACCTTGTCAGCCCATTTTAATAAATCTTCAGTTAGTTCAGTAGTTCCCTCTTTTCTGCAAATCTTAAGGTTGGTTCCCGCACTCAGAAATTGGTGCTTAGGATATTCGAACGCAAAGTAGTCCTCCGCCGTTTTAGAGCGTTGTTTGTTTGCGGAGCATACGAAAAGATATTTCATATTGGTAGTGTTGCTATATCGCCTTGTGGCAAGCAGTTAACAAAATTAAGAAAAAATTATAGTAAAATAATGAGATAATTACCTTAAAGTGGTATCTTTCTCGAAAATTTACTTTTAGGTGGATATTTCGGAATACATAAAACAACTACAGTCTTTTGAGGAATATTCCTTTTCTTGGGATGAACTTGTAAAAAATTGTCCTAAAACTGATACTGCTCTAAAGCGGGAGCTTTCACGTTTGGTAGCCAAAAAAGCGATTATAAATTTAAGAAAAGGGTTTTATTTAATCATTCCACCAAGGTACTCAAAACAAGCGCAATTGCCTGTGCAATTGTTTATAAATAAGCTTTTTAACTATTTGGATAGTAATTACTATTTGGGCTTTTACTCTGCTGCAAAGTTTCATGGAGCAGGGCATCAACAAGTACAACGGGAATATATAATGACAGATAAATCATTCCCTACTATTAAAAAATCCTCGATAGACATTCATTTTTTTACAACTTCAAAATGGCCGACAAAGAATATTTTAAAGAAAAAATCGGATGCAGGTATTTTTAATATTTCCAGTCCAGCACTTACTGCTGTAGATTTAATCCATCATCAATCCAAATTAGGTGGACTTAATAGAATGTTAGCTATTCTTGAAGAGTTATCTGAGGAAATAACAGTTCAAGACATTACGGACTTAGTTAGCTGGTATTCTCACAAAAGCACCCTACAACGCTTAGGATTTTTGTTAGAAGAGGAACTACAAGTTGAATCGAATTTGTATAAACCAATCAAGGAGCGTCTAACGGCATCAAACTATTACCCTGTATTATTGAGTCTAACGTCAAAAGAGAAACCAGGAGCTGTTCATAATACTTGGAAAGTAGATGTAAACATAAAATTGGAGAGCGATTTATGATTTCAAGGCCTTATATAGCAAAATGGCAAGAACATGCACCGTGGAAACAATTTTATCAAGTAGAACAAGATCTTGTTATTAGTCGTGCTTTGGTAGAAATTTTTTCAGATGAATTTTTAAATGAAAATTTGGCATTTAGAGGTGGTACAGCCCTTCACAAATTGTATTTAAATCCAGCACCACGATATTCTGAAGATATTGATTTAGTACAAGTTAAAGCAGGACCTATTAAACCTATAATGAAAAGGCTAAATGAGGTAATTACGTTTTTTGAAGAACCAAGAAAAACACAAGTAAAAGGACACGGAGCAAAAGCATTATACCGTTTCACTTCTGAATATGAAGACATTAGACTGCGCTTAAAATTAGAAATTAATTGTAAAGAACATTTTAATGTGTTGCCTTGGGTAGAATTTCCTTTTGAAGTAAAAAGTGATTGGTTTGAGGGTAAAGCCAATATTCGAACGTATAATATAAATGAATTATTGGGCACAAAATTAAGAGCCTTATACCAACGCAGTAAAGGGCGTGATTTATTCGATTTGGATTATTCTAGATTGCATATGAAATTGGATATTAACCAAATAATTTCATGTTTTAAGGAATACATTTCATTTTCAACAGGAAATAGACCACCAAGTCAAAAAGAGTTTTTGTTAAATATTGAAGAAAAGAAACAAGACCCAAATTTTACAGGAGATATGGAGGCGCTTTTACGCCCAGAGATAAAATATGACCAAGAACTAGCTTTTCAATGGTTGAAAAGTGAAGTGATTGAGAAACTTAATTAAAATAAAAATCAATGTCTGAAGAACAAAAACAACTACTACAAAGTAAACTCTGGGCAATTGCCAACTTACTAAGAGGTAAAATGAATCCTGATGATTACCGCGATTATATTTTAGGATTTATTTTCTTTAAATATCTATCGGAAAAACAAGAGCTTTATGCGAATGAATTGCTAATTGACGAAGACATTACCGAATTTACTAAAGTAACAGATCAAGAAACCCTTGATGCCATTCGTGAAGAATCGATTATTAAGCTTGGTTATTATTTAAAGCCCGAAGAATTATTTTCTGCTGTAGCTAAAAAAGGAAACGCCAAAATTGAAGGCGAAAGCACATACATTTTGGACGATTTACAAGAAATACTCAATCATATTGAGCAAAGCACTATGGGTAACGACTCCGAAGATGATTTTGCTGCCTTATTTGAAGATTTAGATTTAACTTCAACTAAATTAGGCAGGACTGTTGGTGCAAGAAATGAAATCATTGTAAAAATAATTAATGAGTTAGATGATATTGATTTTAAACTTGATGATTTAGAGTCAGACGTTTTAGGCGATTCGTACGAATATTTAATTGGTAAGTTTGCCTCAGGAGCAGGAAAAACAGCGGGCGAATTCTATACACCTCAACAAGTTTCTACAATACTTGCAAAAGTTGTAACCACAGGAAAAACTAAAATAAAATCAGTGTATGACCCTACTTGTGGTTCGGGTTCATTGCTGTTGCGTGTAGCTAAAGAAGCTAATGTGAGTGAGTTTTATGGACAAGAGCTTAACCGTACTACATACAACTTAGCACGTATGAATATGATTTTGCACGATGTACATTATAATAATTTCGACATCAAGCAAGAGAACACTTTAGAAAACCCGCAACATATCGAAAAACGTTTTGAAGCTGTGGTAGCCAATCCTCCTTTTTCGGCACATTGGAAAGGTAAAGACAATCCACTTTATAGCACAGATGAACGCTTTAGCCAATTTGGTAGACTAGCACCAAAGACAAAAGCCGATTATGCATTTTTAACCCACATGTACTACCAACTTTCCGAAAATGGTACTATGGCTTGCGTTTTACCACATGGTGTTTTATTTAGAGGTGCAGCCGAAGGTGTTATACGTAAATATTTAATAGAAGAATTAAATGCTTTAGATGCTGTCATAGGTTTACCTGCCAATATTTTTTACGGTACGTCTATACCCACTTGTATTTTAGTATTAAAAAAATGTAGAGAGGTAGATGACAATATTATTTTTATTGATGCCAGTGGCGATGACCATTACGAAAAGTTAAAAAACCAGAACGAATTAAGACACCAAGACGTTGACTTAATTATAAATACTTTTCGCGAACGAAAAACAAACGACAAATACAGCTATGCTGCCTCATTAGCAGAAGTTGCCGAAAATGATTATAACCTCAATATTCCACGTTATGTGGATACTTTTGAGGAAGAAGAACCTGTAGACTTAGACGCGGTTATGGCTAACATTAAATCGTTAGAAGCCCAACGTAACGAGTTAGATCAACAAATAGATGTCTATTTTAAAGAACTTGGTTTAGTATTCTAATTTTTTTTATGATAAAATCCTTAAGTTTTATAGCACAAACATTGATGCTGTTTAGATGAAAAAAAGCAATAAAAATAGTCGTAACGTTCCCAATTTGAGATTTCCTGAGTTTAGTGATGAGTTAATGGAAATAAAATTGGGAGAAGTTTCTAAATTTTCAAAAGGAAAGGGAATTAGTAAAGCTGACATTAACGAAAATGGTAAAAACGAATGTATTAGATATGGCGAATTATATACACAATATGGAGAGATTATTAATGAAATAAACTCTAGAACAGATATACAGAAAGAAAATTTAATACTCAGTGAGGAAAATGATGTTATTATACCGTCATCTGGCGAAACTTCTATTGATATTGCTACGGCATCGTGTGTTTTAAAAGGAGGAATTGCTCTTGGTGGAGACTTAAATATAATCAAGACATCTATAAATGGTGTGTTTTTATCATATTATTTAAGCAATAAAAAGAAAAAAGATATTGCAAAACTAGCACAAGGAATTTCAGTTGTACATCTATATGCAAGTCAACTAGCAACTCTAAATCTGAATATTCCAAAGACAACAGAACAGAAAAAAATAGCCCACTTTTTTAATGTAATTGACCAACGTATAAACACCCAAAGCAAAATAATTAAGGATTTAAAAAAGCTACTCAAAAGTGTTTCTAAAAGGTTATTTAATGAAAGTAATCATTTATCACAGAAACCAATAAAGCTTTCAACCTTAGGGAGTTTATATAATGGACTTACTGGAAAAACAAAAGAAAATTTCGGATTGGGAAAACCATATATTCAATACAAACAAATATTTAATGATTCTAAAATTAATTTTAATGAGTGTTCTCTTGTTGAGATATATGAAAGTGAAAATCAAAACAAAGTTCAATATGGAGATGCTCTATTTACAACCTCTTCGGAAACACCTTTAGAAATAGCCACATGCTCGGTTTTTTTGGATAATATTAATGAAATTTATTTAAATAGTTTTTGTTTTGGATTTAGGTTAAATAAGGAGCTAATAATTCCAGAATTTGCTCAATATTTATTTAGAAGTGAACTGTTTAGAAAAGCAGTAATTCCTTTAGCACAAGGAAGTACTAGATACAATATTTCTAAAAATGATTTCTTAAAGTTGGAAGTTAAATTACCTCATATTACCAAACAACAAAAAATAGCTACAACACTTACGGCTATTAATAAAAAGATAGAGCTAGAAACCAAATATTTAGAACAATTAACCCAACAGAAAAAGTTCTTTTTACAGCAACTTTTTATATAAATAGATTCTGTAAAAAATAAGCTTTCTGTTCTTTGTATTTTATCAGAAGCTCTTTCTCAATTTCAATTTTTTGATCTATCGAGTATAAAAAGTTAGCAATTTTGGTTTGTTCCTCTAGGCACGGAAAATCAATTTTCATAACTTTAAAATGGTTATAATAAAGATGTACTATTGTAGTTCCTTGCCCATATTTAGCTAACGCTGTTTTCTTATATATTGAAAGATAATAAGCATAGAAATCACTACTAACATCTTTATTTGCTCTTAATATTGTTATATCTCCACCTAACTTAATATCATTTTCTTTTAAAGAAGTTACATTAGCTAAATCAATATTTCTTGTGGTTGTTGAGCATGGAACTAATAAATCTCCTACTTTCGAAAGTTTGCCTACTTTTTTGTCTGTTCTACTATGAACTTTATTTATTATTTCATCATAAGTAGTATATAATTCACCATACAGAATGCACTTATACTTTCCATATTTATTTAAATCCGTTTTTGCTAAACCGTTTCCTTTTTCTCCTTTAAAAATATAATCTAACCTCTCTTTTTCCCATTTCGGATAATCTTTCCCATTATCTTTTTTAAATCGAAATTGTTGGGAAAATAGCTGTTGCGCAAACCCTTTTTTTTGAGATTCAAGGTTGTCAATTATTTTGCTTTGGGTGTTTATACGAGTATTAAGGAGAGTTAAAAATGAAGCGATTCTATTTTGTTCTTCAATTTCAGGGAGATATATTTTGAAATTTTTAATACTTTCAAAATTTAATCCTTCCCTACCACTTCCGGTTTGTTCTTTTAAAATAAGTTTTTGACCAATATCTGAACTTAAAATTGATTGTAAAAAATGTGGATTATCTTTTATTAATCTAATAATTGAGACATGTTGATTTACGTTTCCTTCTTTAAATTCTCTTGGGACAACACAACTTCTACCAAGAGAAGCTCCAGTAATGTTTAACAGAATATCATTTGAGAAAACCTTACTACTTTTCATACTCAAATGTATCTCATTCGGGATATGTGTATTATCTAACACCAAGGAATCATTAACTACATTTTGACTTCTTATAAATGGAATACCGCTTTTTTGATAGACATTTTCGCCTCCTCTGGGTGTTTTGCCACTACCTATTTTTGAGCATAAACTTTCTAGTTTCTTTTTTTTCCAAAAATTATCAAACTCAGGAAATCTCAAATTGGGAACATTAACTCTAACGAATCCTTAATTATTTAAAATATTTAAAGCTTTTACTTTGATGTTTTTAAAACATAAAACTTATAAATCATGACAAAAACCATTTCAGAAATTAGCACTCTATGGAAAAACGACAAAAAACAGTATGTGAAAAAATCAAGCTTTGCAGCTTATGCATTGTTAATTGAAAATCACATTGTACCTGCTTTTGGAAAATTACAAACCGTTAAAGAACAAGATGTGCAGACCTTTGTACTTCAAAAACTAGAAAAGGGTTTAAACCAAAAAACAGTAAAAGATATTTTAATTGTGTTAAAAATGATTCTCAAATTTGGTGCTAAGCACAATTGGATAACGTATCAACCATTCGATATACAATTTCCTACCAATCATAAAACGTATCAAATAGAAGTGTTAAGCCGTACACATCAAAAAAAGATAATGCAACATGTTACTACTCATTTTACATTTCGAAATTTAGGTATCTACATTTGCCTAAGTACAGGTATAAGAATAGGAGAAGTATGCGCACTTACTTGGAGCGACTTAGATACCGATACAGGTGTTGTAAAGATTTGTAAAACCATTCAACGAATATACACTATTGAGAAGAATACCAAAAAAACCGAATTGATTATCGATAGCCCAAAATCTAAAAATTCTATTCGCGAAATTCCTATGAGTCGCGAACTCTTACAACTATTAAAACCTTTAAAAAAAATAATGAATACTTCCTTTTTTGTGTTAACCAATAATGAAAAACCTACAGAGCCTAGAACGTATAGAAGTTATTACAAAAAACTAATGACTGAGCTTGATATACCAGCACTCAAGTTTCATGGACTTAGACATAGCTTCGCCACTCGTTGTATTGAAAGTAAATGTGATTACAAAACGGTAAGTGTGTTATTAGGGCATTCTAATATAAGCACAACTTTAAATTTATATGTGCATCCTAATATGGAACAAAAGAAAAAAACGATAAACCAAATGTTTCGCTCACTGAAATAATAATCGTTAAATTTATCGCAACCTAACACTAAATAAATTAGAGGTAAACTATTTTACCTTATACCAAGTATAAATGACCACACAACCCGAACAAATTTTAGAAAATAATTTAGTTACTCAATTGGTGGCTTTAGGATATAAAAAAGTAACTATTACAAATGAGGAAACATTATTATCTAATCTAAAATCGCAATTAGAAAAGCACAATAAAGTTAGCCTATCTGAACAAGATTTTAAGCAAGTTCTAAACTATATCAATAAAGGTACAATATATGAGCGTGCTAAAATTTTAAGAGACCGTGTTCCTTATGTAAACGACAAAGGCGAATCTAAAACGATAGAACTAATTAATCAAATACATTGGTGTCAAAATGAGTTTCAAGTAACACAACAGATAGAAATTGAAGGAAAATATAAAAACCGTTATGACGTTACCATTTTAATTAACGGCTTACCTTTAGTACAAATAGAATTAAAGCGTAGAGGCTTAGAGCTAAAAGAAGCTTTTAATCAAATTAACCGTTACGAACGTCATAGTTTTGGTGCTGGTGCGGGATTATTTCAATTTATTCAAATCTTTGTAATTAGCAACGGAGTTAATACAAAATACTATGCCAATAGCCCAATAAAAGCGCGTTCGTTTAAGCAAACGTTTTATTGGACGGACATTAAGAATAAACTCATTACACAACTTGCAGATTTTTCAGCGATATTTTTAGAGCCTTGTCACATTTCTAAAATGATATGCAAATACATTGTTCTTAATGAGTCAGGTAAGTTTTTAATGGTGCTCAGACCATATCAATTTTATGCCGTTGAAGCTATTATAGAACGTGTAAAAACCACAACTAAGAATGGATATATCTGGCATACTACTGGTTCGGGAAAAACCTTAACGTCTTTTAAAACTAGTCAAATATTAACCCAAATGCCACAAGTACATAAAGTGGTTTTCGTAGTTGACAGAAAGGATTTAGACTATCAAACTACCAAAGAGTTTAACAGCTTTAGCAAAGGGAGTATAGATGGCACTAATGATACCAAAACTTTGGTTAAACAATTATCTGGAGATGCTAAACTAATTGTAACAACCATTCAAAAGCTAAATACAGCTGTTAACAAATCCAGGCATGTAAAAAAGTTGGAAAAACTTCAAGACAAACGTATTGTTTTCATTTTTGACGAATGCCACCGTTCGCAATTTGGTAAAACGCATGAGGCTATAAAAGATTTTTTTCAAAATAGCCAGATGTTTGGTTTCACAGGCACACCAATCTTTGAGAAAAATGCAGGCACAAACGAATATGGTAAACGTACTACTAAAATGCTTTTCGATAAAGATTTACACAAGTACGTTATAACAGATGCTATACGCGATGAAAATGTACTTAAATTTTCAGTAGAATATATAAGTACATTCAAACAAAAAGACGGAATTCAAGATATACAGGTTGAAGCCATAGACGAAAAAGGAGTAATGGAAACTCCTCAACGTTTAAACAACATTGTAGATTACATTATTGCTAATCACAATAGAAAAACTCACGGTAGAGAGTTTACAGCAATATTTTGTGTTAGTAATGTTGAAACGCTTATTAAGTACTACAAACTATTTCAGCAAAAAAAAGATGTAAATGAGCATAACTTAAAAGTAGCTACCATATTTTCTTATCAAACCAATGAAGATGATAAAGAAGCTAAGGGAGTAACTTGGGAAGATGATGCATTTTTAGCAGCGGCAGAACCTGAAGCTAGTTATGGCAACAACTATCAACATAACAGAGAACATCTCGATAATTTTATCAGAGATTATAACAAATTATTTAGTACAAATTATTCTACAAAAGATTCGCAAACGTTTTATAACTACTATAACGACATTGCAAAACGTGTAAAGCACAAACAAATTGACATTCTGCTAGTCGTTAATATGTTTTTAACTGGTTTTGATAGCAAAACATTGAATACAATTTATGTAGATAAAAATTTACGTTATCATGGGTTAATACAAGCCTATTCTAGAACCAATAGAATTTTAAACGAGTTAAAATCACAAGGTAACGTTGTTGCTTTTAGAAACTTGAAAAACGCTACAGATGATGCTATTACCTTGTTTTCAAATATCGATGCCAAGGATGAAATCATCATGCAACCCTATGAGGCTTATGTCAAGAAAATGAATGAGGCTTTTATAGCATTACTTCAAATAGCACCAACCGTTGATAGTGTAAATGCTCTTAAAGATGAAGAAGAAGAATTAGCTTTTGCAAAAACGTTTAGGGAATTAATGCGTATTAAAAATATACTAATCACATTTACAGAATTCTCGTTTAGTGATTTAAGCATTAACGAACAAGCCTTTGAAGATTATAAGAGTAAGTATTTAGATTTGTATGATAAAGTAAAGAGCCATGATGCTAAAGAAAAAATATCAATACTACAGGATATAGATTTTGAATTGGAGCTAATTCATAGAGATGAGATTAACGTTACTTATATCTTAAAGCTCTTAGCTAAATTGAAAGATGCAACACCAGAGGAAAAAGAGAAGCAAGAAAAATCTATCTATGATTTAATTGCAGGAGAAACACAATTACGAAGTAAGAGAGAGTTAATAGAACGATTTATAAATCAACATTTACCATATATTGAAGATTCTGATGATGTGCCAGACGAATTCGCCAACTTCATAGGAAAAGAAAAACGTATTGCTATTAAAAACCTTAGTGAACAAGAAGACTTAAATCCTGAGAAACTAGAAAAAATCATAGGTGATTATTTATTTACTGAAAAAATACCGCTTCGTGATGATATCGTAGCAATTATGAATAAGAGGCCTAGTTTAAAAGAACGCAAAACAAAGTCGGAGCGTGTAACCTCTAAAATTTTAAAATTTGTTGAAACATTTATCAGCGGGATATCTGCACCTTGATAAACTAAAGAATATCGAATATTCTAAAATATGGACCAAACAACATTTATAGACTAATAAAACCAAGTTAGTGTATTAATTATAAACCGTTTAACCACATTTCTCGATATTGCGTTCCTCTTCATTTCGAGAAAAAAGGTTCGCTAAAAAAGTCTTGGACACAATCCACAACTTTAGCCTTGCATTACAGGCCAAAATAGTGAATTAAGTCCGCTTAATCGGAATTTCATATTTTCATTTAGTATCACTTCCTATAGTTTTCAATTCTTCACGCTACAATTTTGCTTCAAACCCGAACCACCACCCTTATACCTTTTTTACCTGTAAAACAACAATATTTAGTCTTAAACGGACTGCATAATCAGGCTCCCTTCGTCTACGCTCAGGGTAAACTCGCTCGCACTTTTTATAAGTCCTTAATAATCCTAAATATTAGACAACTAATGGCAAAAAAGGTAACAGCTGACAGCTCTATGGGAAGTAAATCAAAATAATCGAAGTATAAAATCATATCAAAATATCTAAAAAGGAAGTGACACTAAAAAAGCAAAAAAGGAAAACGCTTCTAGATATAATAAGTAAATCAATTTTCTATTTCTTTATCAATCAATCTGACGTCTATTTTTTAAAAATTTGATAAAATCATAAATATTGGCTTAAAAAAATGCTAATTGATATCAAACTTCATTTTTTTAAAAACTCAATTCAAATTATCTTAAAGAACGGCAGGTTAAGTAATTAATATTCCTCAAAATTCAACCAAAAATTCGGTTTGGATGTTTTCTGTTTTTGTCCCATTAAAGGGCAAAAATGGAGAAGCAAGAGGGTAACACGCTAAAGCGATGTTACATATTCTATTTCAGCCGAAATCCCTTTAAAAATAAAGGGTTACGACAATTTAATAGTTTGATGTTTTTCTTGTTTTTTCACGGAAAAATGATGAAAGCGAAGTAAAATCAAGGAATTTTTCACGAAAAAATGGATAAAGGATATGAAAAAGAGCGATTTGTGAGTATAAGCATTAAGGATTCTGTGGCGCAAAAATTCAAGAAGTTTTGTAAGCAGTATTCTAAATCACAATCAATGACATTACTCGATATGATTGATTTTTTTAAAGTGAATGAAATCGCACCAAATGAGCGTTTGGGCGAAACAATTTCTAGCATCAAACACCTTATGAAAAAACGTTTTAACTGTGTTGTTGCTATTATGAGAGATATTGAAAAAACACAAACCAAGCCTACTAATGCCATGTTGCAACAGTTGTTTCAAGAAGCCTCTAAAGAAGAAGAGGAAGAAGTTTATGATTTTGGTACACCAACACTCATAACCGAAAATGAAGAACTGGAATATTATCGAAATGAGTATCAAAAATCACAACAAGAAAATGTGAAGTTAAAGCACAATTTTGATGATTTATTGAGCAAGATTGTGGTTGAGAAAAGAAGTTTTGGAAAGAACTATTTAAAACTAAATTTAAGTCTAGAAGAGTATGAAAAATTTAAAAATCATTAAAAATTTTGAATCATCAAAAAGCACTAAAACAATGCAAATAATACTAAATGTTAGGTTGTCCATTTTTTGGACTAGCACTGGACTAGCAGTGTACTACTACATGTCCAAAAAATGGACAAGCAGTGGACAAGCGCTGGTATCTATATATAAACATATACAAACAATAACAAACAGTAAAAACAAAAAAAAGAGTTTTTTAATTTTTAAATTTTCATTTCTTAAAAATCAACAAAAATTCAAAATACCAAAACGATACAAATTTTATGAAGTAAAAAAATGGCAAACTGTTACAGCAGTTGACCAAAATTTGGACAAGCTCTGTACCAACAGCAAAGAGTTAAAATTAACCTACTTGGTTAATGCTTTTACTTAAATTAAATTTTCCTTTGAGAGCTTTCATATCATCACTAACTTTTCTATCCAGTATTTTAGCATAATGTTGTGTAGTTTTTAACGATTTATGTCCGAGCATTTTACTTACAGACTCAATTGGTACACCGTTAGTCAAAGTCACAGTTGTAGCAAATGTATGACGAGCCAGATGAAACGTTAGATTTTTTTGAATCCCACATAAATCAGCAATTTCTTTCAAATACGCATTCATTTTTTGATTGCTCAAAACTGGTAAAACTTTATAAGTATTAATAATATCTTGATGATTAACATATTTTTCGAGAATAGCTTCTGCTGTTGGAAGTATAGGTATATTACTTCTTGTATCCGTTTTAGTTCGTTTTGTTTTTATCCAATTTTCACCATCAATACCAATAACAATATCATCTTTACATAACTTTTTAACGTCAACATATGCGAGACCAGTAAAACAACAAAAAATAAAAATATCTTTAACTTGATCCAAACGAAGGGTGTGCAATTCTTTTTCAACCATTTTTTGAATTTCCTCTTCATTTAAAAATTCCCTATCAACAATCTTTAATCGAGCCTTCCAATTATAGAATGGATCTGTGGATATCCAATTATTGGCATAAGCAATACGAATTATCTTTTTAAAGTTAGTGATATACTTAATAGCCGTATTATGGCTACAGTTACGAACAGTTTTTAGATAGTACTCAAGACCACTAATAAATTTGTGGTTTACATCTCTTACGGGAATATCATCAACTCTATATTCAAGACTAATATACTCGCCAACGTGTTTCTTTGCAGTTCTGTAGCGTTCAGCCGTTCCGTAAGCAAAATCTTTACCAACCAGCGAATCAACCTTGTCGTTATGTTCTTGAAAGATTTCAAGTAACATTCTTTGATTTTTCTTTTTACCTAAATAAACGTCTCTAATACCAGCGGCTGTTATAGACATATTATCATCTACTAACCTTTGGTGAATGCGATAAATCTTATTCGCAATAGTATCAATATACCTATTTATCTCTTGTGATTCAGACGAAAACCCTTTTGCCTTTCCTGCCTCAGAACTCCACCTTTCAACATGTACTTTTCGTTTAATACTTAGCTCAGAACGCCTACCATTTACGGTAATTCTAAGGTAAATATTAGCATACCCATTTTTGTCAGCTTTACTTCTTTTTATGTAGAAAAGAAGTGTAAATGAATTTTCCATAGGTGTCAGTATTAAGATTCCTAATAAATTTACGAAAAATAATTCAAACTTTTTTTCTGGAGTAGTAGTAAAATAAGGTGATTCAGAGCCATTCGGTGTCAGTTGGGTAATGATTGCAAGTGACACCGAATTAGACACCTATTATATGTGATTTATTGCCTTTATTTGATGTTTTTGAAAATTAAAAAACCCCATAAACATAGAGTTTACGGGGTTTTGGTAGAAATTGTTAAAATTTCAGCGGAGAAAGAGGGATTCGAACCCCCGGAGGTGTGACCCTCGCTGGTTTTCAAGACCAGTGCATTCGACCACTCTGCCATTTCTCCAATTTCGCGGTCTGCGTTCTCTATAGTTTTTTTGCCTAAGAGGATGCAAATATAGAAAGCTTTTTCAATTCATTAAAGATTTTTTAAATATTTTTTGTCTTTTAATAAATAGTACTTTTACGACCTTATATTAAAATTTTAATGGATAGTTCCTTAAACTATATTTTACTAGTAATCGTAGGCTTTATCGCTGGAATTGTCAATACAATTGCAGGAGGAGGTTCATTAATTACATTACCCATGCTTATCTTTATCGGATTACCATCAAATGTAGCGAATGGTACTAATAGAATTGCAATTTTAATTCAGAACTTCTCTTCAGGTGCTGGGTTTAAAAGTAAGGGTATTTCTGCTTTTCCGTTTAGCTTATACCTGGGTATTTCTGCCATGTTCGGATCTATACTTGGTGCCTATTTCGCAGCAAATTATATAAAAGATGATATTTTTAATAAAATCTTGGGTATCGTTATGATTGTTATTGTTACCTATATGATTATAAAACCAAAAGCTGCAACTTTAGAAAAATTACACGAGCGAACTTCAGGAGTGCACTTTTGGCTTAGTATTGTTATATTTTTCTTTATCGGAATTTATGGAGGTTTTATACAAGCAGGTACGGGTATATTCATATTATTAGCACTTTCAACAATAAATCATTTTACATTGGTAAAAAGTAATGCAGCCAAAACTACCATCGTAATTGTATATACCATTGCTTCAGTGGCTGTTTTTGCGTATGCAGGGTTAATTAATTATAAATACGGACTCACCATGGCAATTGGTAATGCTTCTGGAGCTTGGTTTGCTAGTCGTTGGGCAGTTAAAAAAGGAGATGGAGTTGTAAGAATATTTTTAGTAATTGTAGTAATTGCAATGGCTATAAAACTTTGGTTTCCGCAGCTATTCAATTTCAATAATTAAAGTTATTTTTGTTTTATGAGCAATACAATAGGAAAACTATTTAAACTGACCACTTTTGGCGAATCTCATGGTACTTCCATGGGTGGTATTATTGATGGATGTCCCGCAGGATTAACACTAAATATAGAAAAAATTCAGTTAGAGCTAAATAGACGTAAACCAGGGCAATCGAATATCGTTACACAACGTAAAGAACCAGATACTGTTGAATTTTTATCAGGAATTTTTGAAGGGAAAACAACAGGTTCTTCTATAGGTTTTGTAATAAAGAATACGAATCAAAAATCAAAGGATTACTCACATATAAAAGATTCCTACAGACCTTCACATGCAGATTATACCTATGATAAAAAATACGGATTTCGCGATTATCGTGGGGGCGGACGCTCATCTGCGCGCGAAACTGCTAATTGGATTGTTGCGGGTGCCATAGCTAAACAACTACTTTCAAAAATAAATATTAATGCATATACCTCTTCGGTAGGTAGTATTTTTCTTAAAAAACCCTATCAAGAATTAGATTTTACCAAAACCGAAACCAATAGTGTTCGCTGTCCTGATAACGCTTTCGCGGAAAAGATGATAGAACACATTAAAATCATTAAAAAACAAGGTGATACCGTTGGTGGAACAATAACGTGTGTATTGCAAAATGTTCCTGTTGGTTTAGGCGAGCCTATTTTTGACAAATTACATGCTCGACTAGGGCACGCCATGCTTTCCCTGAACGCAGTGAAAGGTTTTGAATACGGTAGTGGCTTTTGCGGTGCAAAAATGAAAGGTTCTGAGCATAATGATGCTTTTAATAGTGATGGTAGCACAAAAACCAACCTTTCTGGCGGAGTGCAAGGAGGCATCTCAAACGGAATGGATATTTATTTTCGTGTAGCGTTTAAGCCAGTCGCTACCCTACTCCAAAAATATGAAACTATAGATTCTCAAGGTAATGTTGTTGAAATGCAAGGCAAAGGGCGTCATGACCCTTGTGTAGTACCTCGTGCAGTACCTATTGTAGAAGCTTTAGCAGCTATGGTTTTGGCAGACTTTTATTTATTAGATAAAACTCGAAGAGTATAATTAAGTGACCTATATTTCAAAAATTCATATAAACACCAACAGAATACAACCATACCCATATAGTATCCCAGCGATAAAAAATGCTAAAAATTTAGATATTTCAAATAAAATAACATTTATAGTTGGTGAAAATGGTTCGGGTAAGTCTTCTCTATTAGAAACTTTAGCCTGTAGATTGCATCTTCCACATATGGATGGTTATAGTTATAATAAACAAAGTTTTGATACTGCAAAAATGTTAGTGCCCTTTTTAGAAATTGAATGGAGTATAGAACGCTCTACTGGTTTCTTTTTTAGAGCAGAAGATTTTGGAGATTATCTTAATAGTGTTCAAAGAACAGATGATACTATTCATAGGCAATTATCTGATTTAGAAGGAAAAATTCCTAGCGGCGTTCTCCAACAAATGAAAGATAGTGCAAACCAACAATTACACAGAGTAAAAAGAGATTTTGGACAAGATTTAAACGTTTTTTCACACGGTGAGGCATACTTACATATTATGCATCAAATGGTAAACCAAAGAGGCATATATCTATTAGATGAACCTGAAGCTTCGTTATCTCCATCAAAGCAATTAGCATTTATCTATTTTTTACAAGAACACTTACAACAGTTTAATTCTCAATTTATTATTGCAACACATTCTCCAATAATTTTGGCATATCCTAATGCAACTATTTATGAAATTTCTGAATCAGAAATGATAAAAACTAAATTGGAAAACACTGAGCACTACACAATAACAAAATCATTTTTAAATTCACCTTCAGCTTTTTTGAGACATTTTGAAGAATAAGTTTTCAACAAAAAAATCTGTGAATTCAAACTGAAAACTTAGCTAGTTTATACTAAATTTTCGATGTATTTTTAAGCATCGAAAACAATAAACACATAAAAGGTAGAGGTGCACAGATTAACACGCACAATCGTTTTTTACAGTATTCTCATACCGTAGAAGATGACTTTTTAAACTATTGTTATGCAGAAGAGGAAGAACATGAAAGCAATAGAACTACATACATTGAAATTTATCCAAAAACAATCTTAAACAAAGTCGATAACCCAGACATTGGTATGTCGTATTCTATGAATCCGTATCAAGGTTGTGAGCATGGTTGTATTTATTGTTATGCTAGAAATACCCACGAATATTGGGGCTATTCTGCTGGTTTAGATTTTGAACGAAAAATATTATTCAAAAAAAGTGCTCCTCAACTTTTAGAAGAAAAGCTAAAAAGTAAAAACTGGAAACCAATTCCAATCATGTTTTCAGGCAATACTGATTGTTATCAGCCTATAGAAAAGAAATTAGAGATTACACGTAAAATGCTTGAAGTGTTGTACAAATACAAGCATCCTGCAGGAATAATTACTAAAAACGCGTTGATTTTAAGAGATTTAGATATTCTTAAAAATATGGCAAAGCTCAATTTAGTGCATGTAAGTATTTCAATTACTTCGCTACAAGAAGAAACACGTAGAATTTTAGAACCACGAACAGCATCCATAAAAAAACGATTAGAAACTGTTCGTATTTTATCAGAAAATAGAATTCCTGTAAATGTAATGATGGCACCCATTATTCCTGCAATTAATAACCATGAAATTTTTGATTTGGTTAAGAAAGTGAGTGAATTGGGTGCGGTTTCCGCTGCCTATACTATTGTGAGACTTAATGGTGCTATTGGTGAAATTTTTACAAATTGGGTGCGAAAAACCTTCCCCGAAAGGGCAGAAAAAATTCTACATCAAATTGAAGATTGCCATAATGGTTCTTTAAATGATTCTCGTTTTGGTAAACGCATGCGTGGCGAAGGTAAAATTGCTGAACAGATTGCTTTACAATTTCGATTAGCAAGAAAAATGTACTTATCAGATAAGTATTTACCTCCATATAATTTAGAGCTATTCAATAATGAAAGAAATAGACAACTGAAGTTATTCTGAAACTATTTTTTATAAAAAAAGACCTTATTAGAAAATAATAGTAAAAAAAAGACGTTATTATCAAAACTCCCTAACGGATATATTCCGCTAGGGATTTTTTTATATAGATTTTTAATACAGGCCTATGAATACAAAATACATTACGATTTTTTCAACAATTATGTTGTTCGTCTCCCATTCCCTTTGCATGACTCATGCACAAATATCAAAAAACTGGCTTAGCAAAAACGCTGGTAAGGTAACCAGTGTTAGCAGTAATAGTTGGTCATATACTTGTGAAGACGGAATTGAGGTTGAATTACTAAGTTTAGGAATTAAAAATAATGTTCCAGCTCAAATTAGCGTTCCAAATTCTGATAATATTGAAAGGCTAGTAGTTGAAATAGTGTATAAAGGAAAAAATCCTGGAAGCACTATACAAATTCAAGATGCTGATGGTAATAACTACTCTGCAACTAGAGAAGTGCCTGCGGGAGGTAGCTCTAACGTTTGGTACTACAGAACAGAGATTGTCCCAACATCACAAATCAAATACAACAATACCTCGAATGCAGGCAATGCACAATCTATGCTCGCATATGTGTTTAGAAAAAATAATAATGGCATTGGCAGCTCAGGAACCTTTACAGCAATTGGAGGTTACAATAATATAGAAACAATTAAAATTCCAATCAAAACAGATGCTGGTCCGAGAACTGTTGATATTGAATTACCTATTTCTGAGTTAACCCCAGATGGTAGGTATATTCATATAGAGGCTTCTGCTGCAGATGGTAGCTCAGTTTCACTTACCGAAACCATTAGTAACTTTCCTGATGGACAATGTTGTATTAAAGTTTTCGAACTTTCATTACCAAATGTTGCAGGTAATGTAGGCGAAATTGAAATTAAAATAGATACTCGTAACAAAAAGAATGGACAATCTGTGAACGGTCAGTCTTGGGTAATGGGCGGTTCTGTAAAAACTGATGTATATTGTTCATGTCTTAACGATACAACGCCACCGCAACCAGATGCTTCCATTTTATCAGATATTATTGGAGAATGTAATGTCGCCACTCTTAAACCACCTACAGCAAAAGACAATTGTACTGTTGGAACCATTACAGGAACAACTACTACAACATTACCTATTACTACACCAGGAACTACAGTTGTAACATGGACTTTTACAGATACTTCTGGCAATAGTAGTACGCAGACACAAAATGTAATTATAAAAGATAGCAAAGCACCAGTACCTAGTATTGCAAAACTACCAGACCTTAAAGGGGATTGTAATGTTGAAGCTCCTACTCCACCAACAGCAAATGATATTTGCGATGGGACTATAGCTGGCGCGACAACTACTTTATTTCCAATAACGAAGACTGGTACAACCGTTATTACTTGGATCTATACTGATACTGCTGGAAATAGTACTACGCAAACACAGAATATCATCATTAAAGATGTTACTCCTCCTATGCCAAATAGTACAACATTACCAGTCATAAATGGTGACTGTAGCGTAGCAGCTCCTGCACCACCTAAAGCAACCGATAATTGTGATGGAACTATAACAGGTATAACTACTACTTCGTTTCCCATAACTGACGCTGGCACAACTCTAATTACATGGACTTTTACAGATACTTCTGGCAATAGCACTACGCAAACACAGAATATTATCATTAAAGATGTTACTCCTCCTATACCAAATAGTACAACATTACCAGTCATAAATGGTGACTGTAGCGTAGCAGCTCCAGCACCACCTAAAGCAACCGATAATTGTGATGGAACTATTTTAGGAACAACTAGTACCACATTTCCAATAACAACACCTGGAGCCACAGTTATAACTTGGACCTTTACAGATTCCGTTGGAAATAGCAGTACGCAAACGCAAAGAATCATCAATATAGATAATCTAGCGCCAGTTCCAGATACTAGCAGTTTACCAAATTTGAGAAGTGGATGTAGTATTAGTATGCCTCCTGCCCCAACCGCAACGGATAATTGTGATGGGCAGATTACGGGAACCACAACTACATCCTTTCCGATAACTGCGCAAGGAACTACTGTGGTAACTTGGACCTTTACAGATGCAGCTGGTAATAGTAGCTCACAGACGCAAAGCGTGATTATTAACGACGTTACGCCACCAACAGCAGATAACTTAGAAGATCATCTGTTATTATTTGACTTTAACAACTTGCCTGATGTTACTTTTAGTGATGACTGTTCAGATGTAACTATTGAATATAGAGAATATCAAGCGGTTCAATCTTGTTGGGCAGAATTTGGTCCTCAAAATGCAAATACCAATATGCGATTTGAAAATGTTCCGTTTGACGAGAATCATCATTGGGAATATGGATATGTCGAAATGCTATTGAATATTCGGCCGAAAGTACATGGTAGAGTTGTTAATAATACAGATCCATCTTCAGGATTTATCGTAGAAATATATTTTGAAAGCATTATACCGTATGTACAATGGGTCGCTTCTGGAGGACAGGCACCTGGTGATGCCTTACAAGATCAGCGTGAATATGCTAAAGTGGACTTTACTCAACCCTACACCTTTAATGGGTTTGGAGCTTACGAAAATGCTTCAATCACATTAGAGCAAAATAACCCAAATAGTTATATAGAGGTTGGTGCTAAAGCTGAGTTAGGTAGTTATGGAGCTGCTTTTAGACTATCCTATAACGGCACCTTAGATAATGGTAGTACAATTGGCGGAAATGGTAATGTAATTGAGATGTTTGCATCATTAGAAAGATGCGTTAACATAAGAGGATTACTACTTATAAGAGAATGGATTGTAACAGATGTAGCTGGTAATTCACAAGTATTTATCCAAAGAATCGAAACAGAAGAATAATATTGCTAAACTTAGAAAAATGAAAAGACTATATATATTTTACATACTTACATTGTCATGTTTTATCACCTATGCACAATTACAAGAAGAAACCTTTGACGATAATTCACTACCTACCGGTTGGAAAGTAAATGATACTAACAGCTACTGTTCGTGGAAGTTTGGTTATACAAATGAGCTACCATTTATAAATCCAAAAAAACCTATAAAACTGACCTCTGGCAGTCTCCTTTTTGATGATAACAAATGTGGTTCTTTTAAAAACAACAAACTATCATTAGAAAGCCCTCAAATAGATTTAGTTGCAAAAGCTGTCGTTAACGCAGAAGTAGAATTGACTTACAATCATCAGGCGTTTGTTGATTCTGGTATTTTTACTGTTGATGCTTGGGATGGAAACCAATGGAAAAATATTTTAACTGTTGAAAGCGATAGCCCAGCCAAAGATAGTAATGAAATCACTACCACTACTCGTATTGACGTTTCAGAACATATCAATAATCAGTTTAAAGTACGTTTTTCATATGATGATGAAAATACAAGAACCTATGGTGTAGCCATAGATCACTATAAACTTATAAATACAAATGAAACGTTAACACTACAGTTATTGGAAGGTGAATTAGTTTATTTTCCAAATCCTGTAAACAACGAACTTAATATCCACGCAAATAAAGATATAAAGAGAGTTATCGTGTTTAATGCTATCGGTCAATTAGTTATGGCTAGACAACCTAGTACATTGGCTACTAAACTACCCATGAATAATTTAAGTCAAGGAGTTTATATCATTCAAGTTGAAATGAACAACCAAACAAAAAACTTTAAAGTTTTCAAAAAATAACGTCAATATCTTTACTCTTCGAAAAGCACTTATCAATTAAATGATAGGTGCTTTTTTTATGCCATAGATTAAAGTATCTTTGCAGCCTAAATTTTAAAATACATGGAAAACGGATTGTATGCGAAGTTCAATACTTCTAAAGGTGTAATAGTAGTAAATCTAGAATTTGAAAAAACTCCAGGCACCGTAGGTAATTTCGTAGCATTAGCTGAAGGAACCCTTGAAAATGATGCAAAACCACAAGGTACTCCTTATTATGATGGATTAAAATTTCATCGTGTAATTTCTGACTTTATGGTACAAGGTGGCTGCCCACAAGGTACAGGTACTGGTAATCCTGGTTATCAATTTGATGATGAATTTCATCCAGATTTAAAACATGATAAACCTGGTGTTTTATCGATGGCCAATGCGGGACCTGGCACGAACGGAAGTCAGTTTTTTATCACTCATGTAGAAACACCTTGGTTAGATAATAAGCATACTGTATTCGGTAATGTCGTTGAAGGACAAGATGTTGTAGATGTTGTTTCTCAAGGAGATATGATTAATACCATAGAAATTATCCGTAAAGGAGAAGATGCAGAAAAATTTAATGCTGTTGAGGCTTTTAGAACTTTTGAAGGATCGCGTGAAGCAAGAGTTGCTGCTGAAAGACAAGCACAAGAAGATGCTTTAAAGGAAGCTTCTGCAGGATTTAAGCAAACCGATAGTGGTTTACGCTATCAAATTATTCAAGAAGGATCGGGCGAAAAAGCAACGAAAGGTGCTACGGTATCTGTGCACTATAAAGGGCAGTTATTAGATGGTACCGTTTTCGATTCATCCTACAAACGCAAACAACCGATAGATTTTGCTTTAGGTGTTGGTCAGGTAATCTCAGGATGGGATGAAGGTATTCAATTATTAAAAGTTGGTGATAAAGCCCGTTTTGTAATTCCTTCAGATTTAGCCTATGGCTCTAGAGGTGCAGGCGGTGTTATTCCTCCTGGTGCTCCACTAATATTTGATGTAGAGTTAATGAAGGTAAAATAATTTATTAGAATAATAACTAAAAAAGTCTTTGGTAACACATACCAAAGACTTTTTTGTAATTAATTAACAGCTTCTTCGTCTCAAATGATAAATAAGGCATTATATTTGATGTACATTTTTCAATAGAAAAATAGATGAGAAAGACTCAGTATTACATAATTACCCTACTTATAGTATGTATAAGTGCACAGATGATTAACGCACAAAATGATACGGTCAAAAAGAAGAAAAAAACGACTACAACATTTAAGCGTATCTATGACGGGCCAAAATCTGTTGATGGTTTTGTTATTGGCAAAAAAGAAGAAAAAAACCTGAGTCCAATATTTAATTTAGATAAAAAAGAAGCGAAGCCACTCAAAGGGTTTGACTATTATTTAAATTTAGGTACTAAAAGCAAAGCGCCAAACAAAAGAGACTTATCGACCATGTCTTTGCAAAATAATGTAGATAGCGATGTGTTGGTAAAACGTAGCTTTAACGGAAAAGATACTAGTATTAATGAAATTAAGAGTAATGCTAGTCTAGGTACTATTGAGAGTTCTACTAAATTCGTTCGTATTGAGTTTGCTGATCATGGTTTAGTTGATGGTGATCGCGTTCGCATTTTTTTAAATGAAAAAATAGTTGAAGAGAATATTACCTTAACAGGAATTTCCGCATTTATAGAACTACAAATGCAACCTGGTTATAACAGAATAGATTTTACTGCCTTGAATCAAGGGTTAGTAGGTCCAAATACTGCAGCTTTTATGGTTTATGATGATCAAGGAAAATTAGTAACAGCGAAAGCATGGAATCTGGCTAAAAATCAAAACGCTACTTTAGGAATCATCCGCTATTAACTATGCACAATAAAACGTTAGAAGAGCTAAAATATCCTATAGGTCACCCAAAGATTCCCGATCAAATAACACAGCAACATATATCTGAGTGGATTGATACCCTAGAAAAATTTCCAGAAAAACTAGAAATATTAGTTTCAAAACTTACTGAAAAACAATTAGAAACTCCTTATCGCAAAGGTGGCTGGACCGTACGACAAGTAATACACCATCTAGCCGATAGCCACCATAACTCTTACATACGTTTTAAATGGTCATTAACTGAAGATAAACCCATAATAAAAGCCTATTATGAAGACCGTTGGGCTGATTTGCACGATAGTAGAAAAGCTCCTATTCTACTCTCTTTAAATGCTTTAACAAGTACGCATGCAAAATTAGTCTATTTAGTAAAAGGGTTGACTTTTGAAGAATTACAAAAATCTTTTATTCACCCAGAAACAGGAAAGGAAGTCTCGTTGGCTGAAAATATTGGCATTTATGCGTGGCACAGCAACCATCATTACGCGCACATACAGTTAGTTACCAACAGCAACTAAAATAATTTATCTAACAACTGCTTCTTTTGTTTGTTAAAAGATGCTCTAGCTTTTCTTATTTCAATATCTTTTTCTTCATTAGATAACTTGGGATCACTTTTTAAAGTATTTAATAAAGTTTTCAACTCTTTTTTTAAGGATTTTAAGTGATTTTCTTGTCCTGAAGAATGTAATTTTAAATTTTCCATCATTTTAAAATCTAAGATTAAAACTATTATTTCCATTTTATATTACACCCAATACTCGGTTTCTGAGTTTTTGTATTTTCTTTTTCTTCTATGATACAGTCTAAGGCATAACGCAAATCCTCTCCAGTAACAGGTAATCCGTTTCCAGGACGTGAATCATCTAATTGTCCTCGATACGCAAGCTTCAAGTTTTTATCAAATACATATATATCTGGCGTACAAGCTGCATCATAAGCTATAGCGACTTCTTGTGATTCATCATACAGATATGGAAAGGGATACTTTAATTCTAAAGCTCGTTTTTGCATTAAATGCGGAGCATCATCAGGATAGTTCTTCACATCATTCGATGAAATTGCAATAAAAGATACCTTTTTATCCATATAATCTGTAGCAACTTGTACTAATTGATCATTTACATGTAATACAAAAGGACAATGATTACAAATAAATAAGACAACTGTAGCTGTATTACCGCGTAACTCAAAGAGCGAAAGATCTTCTCCAGAAACCGTATCATATAATGTAAAACTAGGGGCTGTAGTTCCTAAAGGAATCATATTAGAAGGAGTTCTAGCCATAACAATTTAATTTGTAGATTTATCGAATAAAATTACAAAATATATGGCAGATACTATTTCTTTTGAAGATTTTACCAAAGTAGATATTCGCATAGGTACTATTATCGAAGTAAATGATTTTCCGAAGGCAAAAAAGCCAGCTTATCAGCTTAAGATTAACTTTGATGACCTAGGTATTAAACAGTCTAGCGCTCAAATTACTAATCTTTATTCAAAAGAAGAATTACTGAATAAACAAGTTGCTGCAATTGTAAATTTTAAACCGAAGCAAATTGCTAATTTTATAAGTGAATGTTTAATTTTGGGTGTAGCAAATAAACACGGAGAAATTATCTTGTTACAGGCTTCAAATACTATTAAAAACGGAGAGCAAATCAGCTAAAAGACTTTGAAAGAACCATTATCTCAACTAGCCTTAACACTTTCTGGTGAATTATATTCAGATGCCTTGCATGCGAGCATGTATGCTACAGATGCTTCAGTGTATAGAAAATTGCCTTTGGCTGTTTCATACCCCAAGGATAAGGATGATATCAAAAAACTCATAGACTTTGCTACAAAACACAGATTAACCCTTATTCCCAGAGCTGCAGGTACTTCTTTGGCTGGACAATGCGTTGGTGATGGAATCGTTGTAGATATTTCAAAATACTTCACCCGCATACTTACTTTCGATGAAACTAAGAAAATAATTACGGTTGAACCTGGCATTATTAGAGATGACCTAAATCGCTTTTTAAAACCTTATAGCTTGTTTTTTGGTCCAAATACTTCAACTTCAAATCGCTGTATGATTGGTGGTATGGTCGGTAATAATTCATCTGGAAGCACCTCTATACAATATGGTGTTACTCGAGATAAAATAGTAGCCTTAGAAACCATATTGAGTGATGGTAGTGAAGCTATATTTTCTGATATAAATAGTGTAGAATTTTTAGCAAAATCTAAATCTAATTCTCTTGAAGCTTCTATTTATAAAAAGATATTTAATTCTTTTGAAAAAGAAGAGATTAGAAATGAAATAGAAAAGGAATTTCCTAAAAAATCAATCCATAGAAGAAATACTGGGTATGCTATTGATACGTTCTTAGATTTTGACTTATTTGGAGGTGCAGAAAACACTACAAATATTGCAAAATTAGTATGCGGTAGCGAAGGTACATTAGCATTTACAACGGCTATTACTTTACAACTTGATACATTACCTCCTAAACACAGCGTAATGGTAACTTCTCATTTTAATAGTATTCAAGAAAGTTTAAAGGCTACGGTAATAGCAATGAAACATAATCTATATACCTGCGAATTGATGGATAAGGTGATCTTAGATTGTACCAAGAACAATAGAGAGCATTCAAAAAATAGATTTTTTTTACAAGGAGATCCGCAAGCGGTGTTAATGCTTGAAGTAAAAGGAGAAACACTTGAAGATGCTAACCAACAAGCGGAAATATTAATTGCCGACTTAAATAAGTATAATTTTGGATATCATCACCCAAAAATTGCAGAGACTGATATCGATAAAGTAATGAACCTCCGTAAAGCTGGTCTAGGTTTGCTAGGGAATATGATTGGTGATAAAAAAGCTGTTGCCTGTATTGAAGATACTGCTGTAGCTTTATCAGACTTACCTGCTTATATTGATGAGTTTACAGCTTTAATAGATAGCTATAATCAGGATGCTGTCTATTATGCACATGCTGGAGCTGGAGAATTACATCTTCGTCCTATTTTAAACCTAAAAAAGCAAGAAGATGTTAAATTATTTAGAGAAATAACAACCCAAACGGCTAAGCTTGTAAAAAAGTATAAAGGCTCATTCAGTGGTGAGCATGGCGACGGCATTGTGCGTGCAGAATTTATCCCTTTGATGATTGGAAAAAAGAATTACGAACTCATAAAGGATATTAAAAACACATTCGACCCCAATAATATATTTAACAAAGGGAAAATTATTGATGCATTACCAATGGATCAAAATTTGCGTTATATAGTTGATCGAAAAGAACCAGAAATTGAGACTATTCAAGATTTTTCTGATAATCAAGGTATATTACGACTCGCCGAAAAATGTAATGGTTCTGGTGACTGTAGAAAGTCTGCGGAAGCTGGCGGTACCATGTGCCCGAGTTATCGCGCAACAAAAAATGAAAAGGACACGACACGTGCACGTGCAAATACCTTACGAGAGTTTTTAACAAACTCTAATAAAACCAACAAGTTCGATCACAATGAACTTAAACAAGTATTTGATTTGTGTTTGAGTTGTAAAGCTTGTGCTAGTGAATGCCCAAGTAACGTTGATGTCGCAACTTTAAAAGCTGAGTTTTTATATCAATATCAAGAAGCAAACGGGTATTCTTTTAGAAATAAACTATTCGCCAATAGTGTAAAGTACAATAAGCTAGGTGTCAAATTTTCAAGTATAACAAATACCTTTCTCAATACCTCATTAGCAAAATCTTTTATGGGAATTGCTACAAAAAGAACCATTCCCAAATTAGCTTCGCAGACGTTACGTAAGTGGTATTCAAAACAATCTGCATCAAAAAATTTAAAAATAGTATATCTATTTTGTGATGAGTTTACCAATTTTTATGATGTAGAAATTGGTAAAGACGCCATAATCTTACTAGAAAAATTAGGCTATAAAGTTCAGATAATAAAGCATGAAGAAAGTGGACGTAGTGCCATTTCAAAAGGTTTTTTAAAAGAAGCCAAAGAAATTGCAAATAGTAATCTCTCTACTTTCAGAGATCTTATATCTGATAAATCGCCGCTCATTGGCATTGAACCTTCAGCAATTTTAACCTTTAGAGATGAATATATACGTTTAGCTGATGATAAGGAGGCCGCAAAATATATTGCTAAAAACACGTTTACCATTGAAGAGTTTATCGCTAAAGCGTACGAAAAAGGGAATATACATTCTGAGTCATTTACAAATAAAGATAAGGTATTAAAGATTCATGGGCATTGTCACCAGAAAGCGCTATCGAATATTCATTCAACCTTTACCATGTTAAATATTCCAAAAAACTACACACCTACAATAATGAATACAGGTTGTTGTGGTATGGCGGGTTCTTTTGGTTATGAAAAAGAGCATTATGAGGTGAGTATGCAAGTTGGTGAAGACACCTTATTTCCTAAAGTTAGAAAACTAGAAAGTAACGTAACTTTAGTTGCAGCCGGAACTAGTTGTCGCCATCAAATATTTGATGGTACTAAGCGAACTGCAGAGCACCCAATTTCAATTCTTAAAAAAGCGCTAAGATAATCTTACTCTTCTTCCAACTCATTATTTTGTTTAGTTTGCGTGACATTACTTTTACAAACTGATACTTGAGATTCTCAAAAATATGGTAATTTAGTAGAGACTAAATTCATATATAATGAAAACCAAACTTTTAGTACTAGCATTTTTTACGTTATCGTTGATCGTATTTCCTCAAAAGAAAAAGAAACTTTCAAAAAACAAAAAAGCTATTCAAGCTTCTGTTGAAAAACACAAAGCGAATCTTATTAAAATTTCTGATGAAATCTGGAATAAAGCAGAAACAGCTTTCGAAGAATATGAATCTGCTAAACTACTGGCCGATTACGCTGAACAAAACGGATTTACCGTAGAGCGTGGCGTTGCAGGTATGCCCACAGCTTTTGTAGCTACGTATGGCTCAGGTAAACCTGTTATAAGTGTATTGGGTGAATTTGATGCCTTACCTGGAATTTCTCAAAAAACAGAACCGACAAAGAACCCATTGATTGAAGGTGGTGCAGGTCATGGTTGCGGTCATAACCTCTTTGGTGCCGGTAGCTTAGGTGCAGCCATTGCAATTAAAGAGCTGATTGAAGAAGGAACGATAAAAGGTACTATAAAATTCTTCGGCACACCTTCTGAAGAGAAATTTTTTGGCAAAATATGGATGGTTCGTGACGGACTCTGGGATGATGTAGATGTAAATATTAGTTGGCACCCTAGTGCAAGCATAAAAGCCGATGTACAAAGTTCATTAGCCTTGGTTGATTTTAAGGTCGAATTTTTTGGCCAGGCTGCACATGCATCTGGTGATCCGTGGAATGGTAGAAGTGCTTCAGATGCATTAGAACTCTATACTACCGGAATTAATTATTACAGAGAGCATATAAAGCCTACTGTTAGAATTCATTATCATATTCAAGATGGTGGTCAGGTGGTGAATGTAGTTCCAGATTATGCCAAGCTATGGGTACGTGTTCGTGACACGAAACGAGAAGGTATGATGCCTGTTTATGAACGTGTTCAAAAAATGGCTGAAGGTGCTGCTATTATGGCAAATGTAGAGTATAAAATCTCTTTAATTTCAGGTATTTATGAAGTTTTGGTAAACAGATCTGGTGGTGAAATTATGCAAAAAAACTTAGAATTATTAGGCCCTATTACCTATACTGATGAAGAAGTTGCTTTTGGAAAAAAGATTCAAGAAGTTACTGGTAAACCACAAGTAGGTATGGATAGTACCATAAAACCATTAGAAACCACCAAAGAACATCCTGGTGGTGGCTCTACAGATGTAGGTGATGTAAGCTGGAATGTTGCAAACATAAATCTTTCAGTAACATCAGCTCCTAAAGATACACCATGGCATTCTTGGGCTGTCGTTGCCTGTGGCGGAATGAGTATTGGTCACAAAGGAATGATCTATGCTTCTAAAGCTATGGGAATGACCATGCTCGATTTATTTGAAAATCCGAAACTAGTAGAAAAAGTAAAGGCAGAATACAAACAACGTAAAGGAAACACTGTTTATAAGCCTATTATCCCAGACGGACCACCACCCATTCCAATAAAATCAAAATAATTATTGGCATGAAATTTAAAGCATCTATCGATATAAATCAATCTTTAGCTATTGTTACCAAATTCTTTGAAGACCCTCAATACTTAAAAGATTATCAAGAGGGTTTTGTAAAAAAAGAATTAATTCAAGGTGAAGCTGGTCAAGACGGTGCGATATCAAAAATGTATTATAAACAGGGTAAACGAGACATGGTTTTAACAGAAACCATAAAAGCTAATAGATTGCCTAATACTTTCGAAGCATTTTATCATCATAAACATATGGATAATACGTTTTTAGCCAGTTTTATAGAGTTAGAGGCTAAAAAAACACGCTATACAATGGAAGTAGATTATATACGTATGACTTTTTTACCAAAGGTAATGGGTGTACTCTTTCCTAGTATGTATAGAAAACAAGGTGAAAAGTGGATGAACAATTTTAAGAAACTTGTTGAGGATTATAAAGAGCATTAATTTGGATTTATTCTCGCATACACTAAATGAACCTCACAATTTACTCCATAAAGATGGTGTAGTGCAGTATTATGGAAAGATATTCTCTTATAAGGATGCTAATAATTACTATGAAAAATTATTAAAAACTATTGATTGGCGTAATGATGAAGCCGTGATTTTTGGGAAACTCATTATTACCAAACGTAAAGTCGCTTGGTATGCAGATGAGCAATTTGAATATCGCTATTCTAATCGCACAAAAATTGCCTTACCATGGACTGATGAATTACTTGCATTAAAAAAAGTCGTTGAAGAAAAAACAGGCGAAACATATAATTCATGTCTATTAAATCTCTATCATGACGGTTCAGAAGGTATGGCATGGCATAGTGATGGTGAGAAAGACCTTAAGAAAAATGGAGCCATCGCTTCTCTAAACTTTGGTGCAGAACGTAAATTTGCTTTTAAACATAAAGAAACCAAACAAAAAGTAGATTTGATTTTAGAGCATGGCAGCTTGTTAGTCATGAAAGGAACAACACAAACACATTGGTTACATCGCTTACCTCCTACTAAAAAAGTACATAAATCAAGAGTTAATTTAACTTTTAGAACTATTAAAAAATAAGTACTCTATTTCTCAAAAACTTCTTCTTCTTGACTAAATGATTTAAATTCTACCATAAAACCATTCGGATCTTTAACAAAAAACGAAATATGTTCTCCTTTTTTTCCTTTTAAAAAGGTGATTTCGTCAAAAACTTCAATGTTTTCTACATTTACTTTAGCATATATTTTACCCCAAGTAATAATGTCAACAATAACACCAAAATGAAAAGAAGGTAATATTTTTCCTTCAAAGCTATAATTCTGATAGTTAAAATCGAACCTGCCAGATTTTGTAAACGTTATTTGGTTTCCGTAAAGATCAATATCTACCCAATTATTAGCATTTCTACCAAGAGAGGCTCCCAATTTATCGATATAGAATTTTTTTGTTTCAGTTACACTCAAACAAGGTAACGCTAAATGAAACGATGCTTTCATAGCTTATGTCTTTTAATTTTTTCTAGTCTAAAAACAACCAAATCTTCGTCATCTTCTAACAATTCACGAAAACCTATTGTAAAAATGCTTCCTTTTAAGGCCTTATCTTTTAAATCAAACTCGTTAAAAATTGCCTTGTTAATTTCTTCAAATATTATTTCTTCCTTGCTTTCAAGTTCAAACGTACAATAACCATTTTCATAATTTATGAATATTGCCGTTTCTTCTCTATAATCATTCAAATTAAATACGGGCATATCATATAGAATTACTTGTTAATCTAAATCATCATTATTGTCTTCCTCATCCTCAATATCATCATCATCAATATCATCCTCAATATTTAAGTCATTAGATGTATCATTAGTATCATCTACATCGTCATCGTCGTCATCCATAAAACTTTCCATTCGTTCTTCAAGCTTTACACTTACTTTTACCAAATAAACGGTATCTTCTGTTCTTACTTCAACAGCCTCTACCAATTCACCGGCTGCATTTTTAAATGTGATAATATCATTATCGTTATAGCCATCAGGATACTTCTCTACAAGAAGATCTAAGATGCTTTGGGTTAGCTTTTTATAATCTACTATGACTCTTTTCATTTTTTTTTTGAATAAAAATAAAATATTTTTTAATTGATTTTACATTTTTAATAAATACGCAAAAATAAGTGGCGCCACTATGGTAGCATCACTTTCTATAATAAATTTTGGAGTATCAATATCGAGTTTTCCCCAGGTAATTTTCTCGTTTGGTACAGCTCCAGAATAAGAACCATAACTCGTTGTTGAATCAGATATTTGACAGAAGTAACTCCAAAATGGTGTATCTGTTCTTTCCATATCTTGATAAAGCATAGGTACCACACAGATAGGAAAATCTCCTGCAATTCCACCACCTATTTGAAAAAAGCCAATACCATTTTTAGAATTTTCAGTATACCAATCGGCCAAAAAGGTCATGTATTCGATTCCAGATTTCATAGTAGAAGCTTTTAGTTCTCCTTTTAACACATAACTTGCAAATATATTTCCCATGGTGCTATCCTCCCAACCTGGTACAACGATTGGTAAATTCTTCTGTGCAGCAGCATACACCCAAGAATCTTTAATATCAATTTCGTAATACTGCTCTAAAACTCCCGAAAGCAATAGTTTATACATGAATTCATGTGGAAAATAGCGTTCATTATTTTTTTCAGCCTCTTTCCAAATTTTATAAATATGTTGTTGTAATCTTCTAAATGCTTCTTCTTCTGGGATACAAGTATCTGTAACTCTATTAAGTCCTTTTTCTAAAAGCTCCCATTCATCTTTTGGTGTTAAATCTCTATAATTAGGCACTCTTTCATAATGCGAATGCGCTACTAAATTCATGAGATCTTCTTCAAGATTAGCTCCTGTACAAGAGATAATATGCACTTTATCTTGACGGATCACTTCAGCAAATATTTTACCTAACTCAGCTGTGCTCATAGCTCCGGCAAGAGAAACTAACATTTTTGCATTAGAATCTAGCTGATCTTCATATCCTTTAGCTGCATCTACTAAAGCAGCAGCATTAAAATGCAAAAAATACTTTTCAATAAAATTGGTAATGGGTCTAGAAGTCATTATCATCATCTTTAAATTTAGACAATTGACTAAATGGAGAATTATCATTATCCTCTTTATATTCTTCTTCATCTTCCATATCAGAAGTGAACTTATAGCTCAACATTTTGTAGTATAATTTTGCGGCTAGAAAATCAGATGATTTATCATGCTCATTAGGGCATAATTCGACTATGTCAAATCCTACTACGTTTCTTTCTGTAAAAACTTTTTTTAAGAATTCTAGTGTTTCGTAATAAAATAATCCTCCAGGTTCAGGGGTACCTGTACTGGGCATAATAGAAGGATCTAACGCATCAAGATCAAAAGTTATAAATACATTACCTGTTAATTGATCTAGCACGTCATCCATCCAATAATCATTAACGGCCATTTCATGTGCGAAAAACACCTTTTCTGTATGCATTGATAACTTTTCTGAAATATCCATACTTCTAATGCCAACTTGCACTAGGTTTGTGGTTTGATTTGCTTCATATACTGCACAGGCATGGTTACAAGATGTGCCTTCGTATTCTTTACGTAAATCGGCATGCGCATCAATATGCAATACCGATAAGTTATTAAAACATTCATTAAAAGCTCTAATGGTACCTATAGATATAGCATGCTCTCCACCAAAAACAGTAACGAATTTGTTTCTATTTATATATTTTTTTACTTCTTGATGTACAGTTGCTACCATCTTTTCAGGAGAACTATTTTCAGTTATAGCATCCGCTAAATAGATACCCTCTTTATATACTTCACTATCAGTTTCAATATCGTACAACTCCATATTTTCAGAAGCATCTAGAAAAGCCTCAGGGCCTTTATCTGCACCTTTTTGCCAGGTACTCGTGCCATCGTACGGCACAGGTATTAGTACAATCTTTGCTCTTTCTTGTTTGGCATACTGATCTGGTATGCTAGCATAATTTCTTTTTTCCATTTTGTTTAACTTTTTCTTAGTAGCCTAAAATCTCTAAGAATTCTTCACTTTTCTGTTGTTGTTTAAAAATTTTGGTTCTTATCGTTCCGTTAGTATCTTTTTCAATAAGTATGTGTTTTGGATGTGGAATCAGACAGTGTTGTAATCCTGCAAAGCCACCAATAGTTTCTTGATAGGCGCCCGTATTAAAAAAACCAATGTATAAGGGTTTATCTTTTTCATAAATTGGCAGATAAATAGCATTTATGTGTTGCTCAGAATTATAATAATCGTCGCTATCACATGTTAATCCGCCAAGTAACACTCGCTCATATTGTCTGTTCCATTTATTCACGGGCAACATGATAAACCGTCTATTAATTGCCCAACTATCTGGTAATGTGGTTATAAATGATGAATTAATCATATTCCAACGTTCGCGATCGTTTTGTTTCTTTTGGTATAATACTTCATATAACGCACCGCCAGATTCACCCACAGTAAAGCTTCCGAACTCTGTAAAAATATCTGGCACTGGAACTTCCGCCTCAATGCATGCCGTATTTATTTGATTAACGATTTCGTCAACCATATACTCATAATCATAATTAAATGCTAATGAGTTCTTAATAGGGAAACCACCTCCAATATTCAAGCTATCTAATGATGAGCATACTTTTTTTAGATTGATGTAAACTTTTAAACATTTAAGAAGTTCACTCCAATAATAGGCATTGTCTTTGATACCCGTATTGATAAAAAAATGAAGCATTTTTAATTCTACCTGTGGGTTTTCTTCAATTTGTTTTTCGTAGAAATTCACAATGTTTTTATACCCAATGCCTAATCTACTGGTATAAAACTCAAATTTTGGCTCTTCTTCTGAAGCAATTCTAATACCAACTTTAAAGTTTTTATCTGTTTCATTTAGAAGTAGCTCTAACTCATCATAATTATCGATGATAGGGATACAATTCTTATAATCTTGATTGATTAATTTTGCAATATTTACAATGTATTGATCTCTTTTAAATCCGTTACAAAGCACATAAGAACTATCTTTTAGTTTTCCTTCTTCTTTAAGTTTTAAGACAATATCAATGTCAAAAGCAGATGATGTTTCTATATGAATATCATTTTTTAAAGCTTCGTCTAAAATATATTTAAAATGTGAACTCTTTGTACAATAACTATAATGGTAAATACCTTTGTAATTATGCCTTTTAATTGCACTCTGAAACCATTTTTTTGCTCTATTTATATTTTCAGATATTTTAGGTAGGTATGTAAATTTTAATGGAGTTCCATATTTTTCGATGAGCTCCATTAAATCTATATCGTGAAATGTTAGTTGATTTTGAGCTACCGCAAATTCTTCTTGTGGAAAATCGAACGTTTGTTCAATTAAATCTATGTATTTAGTATTCATTTTATTTTTTAATATAAATAATATTTGCTTCAAACCTCATTATGAAGCACTTATGATATATTAAAAAATTAAACTCTTAGTTCTAAATAGACATTACGTAACCTGACAACTTGAAGATGGTTGCCACAAATTAGTAATATAAGTTTCGAAGAAATAACCTTTATTTTTTCGTTGTACATGCGTTGTACATTGCATTTTAATTTCTTCTCGATAAAAATGCAATCGAAAAAAGCAAAATCTGTCATTTTACTTAATGATACAAACCAAATGTAGAAAATAAATTAATATGAAAAACAAGTCTCTCTAAAAAAATAAAATTAATTTCTTTCTAATTTGTCTTTAAAGACAAACATCAAAACAATAGGAAGTGCCAGTATTAAAATAATCCTACTGTTTTCTGAAAATATTTGTGGGAATAATGCCAAGGTTAATATAAACCCTCCAACAGCTCCTCCTAAATGTGCACTATGACCAATATTACCCACCTGATGTCTCATACCATAAATTGAATACAAAAAGTACCCTAAACCAAAAACCCAGCCAGGAAAACTAACGATAGGTAAAAAAATAAAAGATAAACGCATACTAGGATTCAACATGATGGCTGCATACACGATACCCATAACAGCTCCAGAAGCTCCTACTGCACTATAATATGGCTCTTTTTTATGAAAACTTAATGCTAAAGTACTACCAGCAAGTAAACTTCCTAGATAAATGATAAGAAACTTAACAATACCTACCCTATCTATTACTTCATCAGCAAAAATATACAAGCCAAACATATTAAAGAACAAGTGCATTTGGTCAACATGCAAAAAACCAGAGGTAAACATTCGTAGCTGTTCACCTCTTAAAATAGGACCGACTTGAAATTTATACTTTTCTAAAAAAAGTCTATCAGAAAAACCCTTCATAGAAACCAATACATTAGCTGCAATTAACGCTAGAACAGTAGCATTCATTCTTTATATTATTTAGTATCAAAGATAAAATTATATGCGATATTTGCTTAAATTTTTTTTGTGCAGTTTTTAATTTATATACTTGTCTATCCTATCATTTGGTTATTGTCTATTTTACCAATGCCTATACTACATTTTATATCTGATTTAGCCTATTATGTTATTTATTACATTGTTGGCTATAGAAAAAAGGTAGTATTTGGTAATTTAAAACTAGTATTTCCTGAAAAATCAGAAAAAGAGATCAAACAAATTGCTAAAAAATCATATCGACATTTTACAGATATATTTGTTGAAATGATCAAATCGTTTACTATTTCTAAAGAAGAAACGAAAAGACGTTTTAAAATTACAAATATCGAAGTTTTGAAAGCCTTAGAAGACAAAGGAAAGAGCGGTATTCTTTACGGAGCTCATTATTCGAATTGGGAATGGGTATTTATTTTAAATACGCAAGTAAAATACACGGGTTTTGCTATTTACAAAAAAATTGCCAACAAGTTTTTCGATAAAAAAATGAAAGAAACCCGTGGTCGTTATCGCTCAGTTTTGGTACCTACTAAAGAGATTTTTAAAGTTGTACAGCAAAATTTTAATAACAATTTATTGTCTCTATATGGCTTCTTAGGAGATCAAACACCTAAAGCTAAAAAAGCCCATTATTGGAGTGATTTTTTTGGCGTAACTGTACCTATTCAAACAGGAACTGAATTTTTTGCAAAAAAATACGATTTACCTGTGGTGTTCTTTAGTGTAAAAAGAATAAAAAGAAGTTATTACGAATGTACTTTTAAAGTATTGGCTGAATACCCAAAAGAATACAAAGATTATCAAATAACAGATATGTATCTACGTGAAGTTGAACGTATTGTTAAAGAACAACCAGAATATTATTTTTGGACTCACAAGCGCTTTAAGCATAAAGATAAAGCGCCTACAAATCTCAAAATAGATTAGTTTACAGGAGTCACTATGTAACCTTGTTTACGTAGTAATTTTATTACTCCACTCTCACCCGCTAAATGCATAGCGCCTACTCCGAAAAAAGTAGGTTTTTCTTTCATCATTTTTTCCATTACTGGAATCCAATTTCTATTTCTACCATCTAATAATATCTCAGAAAATTCTTTGGTCATTCCTTCGGTTTCGTTGGCCAATTTCAACATACCTTCAATATCTTCATTCTTATGAAAATCTGTTAATGCAGCAAACTCACTTTTATTCTGATCGAGCCCTTTTTTTGCCATTTCTAAAATATCATTTAATTGATCTTTATAAGGAATCGAATCAAAAATAGCCATTTGAGATTCTATGGTCTCTAGCCCCAATACTTCTTCATTTTGCTCTTTTGCAATCTTTACGAACTCTGTTTCATAAGCTGTAGGTGATTCACAATCTACAGATTTCATTACTAACAGCGATAGCAACGAAAAAGGTTTCATCTTATTAAACATGGCTAAGCTCATACCCGTATTATCTTTGATATACTTAGCAAGTGTCGTATATTCTTCTTCAGATAATAACGATTTAATAGTTTGATCTTTCATCATCATACTCTGCATCGCTTTCATCTGCATCTGAGGATCGTCCATATCTACTTCTAAAACTATTTGATCCGTTTCAGAAAATGCATTTTTCATCTTCTCTTTTAAATCGTAATCACAAGTTAAATGAATTGTACCATATAAGTAGGATGGTTTCTGAATACCATTTCCAGTAATTTTCCAGAGTAAGGACTTTGCTAATTTTTCTTCTTTAACAGGATTTTTTGCAGTACTAGTAGTACTTTTAGAGGCACTACATGCAATTAAAAGTACAAGCAAAAAAGCCGTTAGAATTGAGTTGATTGATTTTTTCATTGTTTGAAATGTAAGTTGTTTAATTGATTAGTAACGAAATGATTTAAAAGTTACATTTAAACATTAAATTCCTGCTATTTCTGCAATCTCATTCATTATTTCTTTAGCTAAATCGTCTGCTTTTTGCTGTGAAGTACTTTCAGTATAAATTCTAATGATAGGTTCTGTATTCGACTTTCTTAAATGAAACCATCTATCAGATAAGTCAACCTTTACCCCATCGATCGTATTTACTTCTTCATGCTCGTATTTCTTAGCCATTTTTTCTAGAATAGCATCAACATCTAATTCTGGCGTTAACTGAATTTTATTTTTACTCATAAAGTATGAAGGATAGCTTGCTCTTAATGCTTTACAACTACTATTTTTCTTAGCTAAGTGTGTTAAAAATATAGCAACACCAACTAATGAATCGCGTCCATAATGCGAAGCAGGATAGATAATTCCTCCATTTCCTTCTCCTCCTATAACAGCATTCGTATCTTTCATTAGTTGAACTACATTTACTTCACCAACTGCACTCGCTTGGTAAGAACCTCCATGTTTTTCAGTGATATCACGTAAGGCTCTTGATGAAGAAAGATTTGAAACTGTATTTCCTTTTGTTACACTTAATACATAATCTGCACAAGCGACCAGCGTATATTCTTCGCCAAACATAGAACCATCTTCACACACCAAAGCCAAGCGATCTACATCGGGATCTACAACGATACCTAAATCTGCTTTTTCTTTGACTACTAGTTCAGAAATATCTGTTAGATGTTCTTTTAAAGGCTCAGGATTATGTGGAAAATGACCATTGGGTTCACAATATAATTTTATACACTCTACTCCTAACCTATCTAATAACGCAGGAATCGCAATACCACCCGTAGAATTCACAGCATCAACCACTACTTTAAAATTTGCATTTTTAATAGCGTTTACATCAACTAATTCTAGTGCTAAAACTTCATCTATATGCCTATCTATATATCCTTTATCTTTTATATATTGACCCAAATTATCAACATCTGCGAAAGTGTAATCATCAGATTCGGCCAATTTTAAAATTTCAGCCCCATCAGCTCCATTCAAAAATTCACCTTTTTCATTTAATAGTTTTAAAGCGTTCCATTGTTTCGGATTGTGAGAAGCGGTCAAAATAATGCCTCCATCGGCTTTTTCAAGTGGCACAGCAACTTCTACGGTTGGCGTTGTAGAAAGCCCCACATCAACAACATCTATGCCTAAGCCTACTAATGTATTGGCTACAATAGAACTAATCATTTTACCTGAAATACGGGCATCTCTACCAATAATTACACGCAAGCCTTCTTTATTATTATTTCTTTTTAATAACCACGTTCCATAAGCAGCTGCAAACTTAGCTGCATCGATAGGTGTAAGATTATCATTCACTTTACCTCCAATAGTACCGCGAATACCTGAAATTGATTTTATTAATGTCATCGTAAAATTTTGATGAACAAATATAATTGTATTACATAAAAAAACCGCTCAAATAATAAGCGGTTTTTAATTTAAATGGTGGGGTAAACCTTATTTCTTACCGTCCATTTTATCTTTCAACGCTTGTAATGCATCATTTGCATCACCTAATGTTGGCTTCTCTACTGAATCTGACATTTTCTTTTGAGCTTTTTTGAAATTACTTTCTTCTTGCTCTCTAAAAATTGAAGTATGTGAAGCAACAATACGTCTATACTCTTTATTAAATTCTAAAATTTTAACGTCTATAGTTTCACCTTTAGCGATTTTAGAACCATCTTCTTTTTCTGTAAACCTAGAAGGAACAAAAGCCTCTACTTCATCACCTAAAACAATGATCGTACCTTTATCTGTTACTTCTTTTACTAAAGCTGAGTGTACTGAATTGATTGTATAGTTATCTTGATGCTCATCCCAAGGATTCTCTTGAGTTTGTTTATGGCCTAAGTTTAACTTACGACCTTCTACATCTAATTCTAACACTTGTACATCGAGCTTATCACCTACTTTTACAAAATCTGATGGGTGCTTCACTTTTTTAGTCCAAGATAAGTCAGAGATATATACCAAACCATCAATACCTTCTTCTAATTCTACAAATACACCGAAGTTAGTGTAGTTACGTACAACACCTGTGTGTTTAGAACCTACAGGGTATTTAGACGTAATATCTGTCCATGGATCTGGATGTAATTGCTTCATCCCTAAAGACATTTTACGTTCTTCTCTATCTAACGTTAAGATCTCTGCTTCTACTTCATCACCAACTTTCACAAAGTCTTGTGCAGAACGTAAATGTGTTGACCAAGACATTTCAGAAACGTGAATTAATCCTTCAACACCTTCAGATACTTCAACAAATGCACCATAATCAGCTATAATAGCTACTTTACCTTTTACTTTATCACCAATTTTTAAGTTAGCATCTAAAGCTTCCCAAGGATGCTTACTTAATTGTTTAAGACCTAATTGAATTCTAGATTTATTATCATCAAAGTCAAGAATTACAACATTTAATTTCTGATCTAATTCAACTACTTCACTTGGGTGATTAATTCTACTCCAAGAAAGATCTGTAATATGTACTAATCCGTCAACACCACCAAGGTCAACAAATACACCATAAGAAGTAACGTTTTTAACAATACCTTCTAGTACTTGTCCTTTTTCTAATTGACCAATGATTTCTTTCTTTTGTTCTTCAATATCAGCCTCAATCAATGCTTTGTGAGAAACAACTACGTTTTTAAATTCGTGATTAATTTTCACAACTTTAAATTCCATCGTTTTATCTACATACTGATCGTAATCTCTAATTGGTTTTACATCTATTTGAGAACCTGGTAAGAAAGCTTCGATACCAAATACGTCAACGATCATACCACCACGTGTTCTACACTTTACATAACCATTAACAACTTCTTGAGTTTCATGCGCTTTGTTTACGCGTTCCCAAGCTTTGATTACCCTTGCTTTTTTATGTGAAAGTACTAACTGACCTGTAGCATCTTCTCTTTTATCAACCAACACTTCTACAGTATCACCTTCAGCTAAACTAGGGTTGTAACGGAATTCATTTAAAGAGATAACACCTTCAGATTTCGAATTAATATCGATAATTGCTTCTCTATCTGTTAAACGTATTACTTTACCTTCGATCACTTCACGCTCATCAACAAACCCTACCGTTCCTTCTAAAGCTTTTTCAAAAGCTTCTAATTTATTTTCATCAACAGCTTCAATACCTTCTTCGTATTTGTGCCAGTCGAAATTATCTAAGAATTCTTGTGTATTTGTAGCTGTAAAACCAGCTGGCTCTGCAACCACTTTTTCTTCTTTTACCTCTACATTCTCTGCTTTCGCTTCAACAACAGCTTCTTCTTTCATTTCTGTTTTTTCTTCTTTTTTTGTTTCTACAACTTCTTCAGCATCTTCTTTAGAAGTTTCGTAATGCGATTGTAAACCTAACTCATCAACTAATATAGCATAGAATATCGCTCTATACTTATTTCTGTTCGAAGAGCCTATTTTCTCAATTGCAGTTGCAATAGCCTCATCTAGTTTAGGAGCATCTTCTTGTCCTAATTTTTTGATTAAGAAATTCTTTTTTACTGTTTCTAATTCTTTTGCATCTGAGCTTGAAACTTTTTCAGCATCTACTTTGTAGATTGATGGCCCTAAACCTTTTGTTACTGCTGCTAATAAATTTTTATCGATTTTAAGTCCTAACTTATCTACTTCTTCAGAGTATAAATCGATTTTTTCTTGAAGTTTAGACATACGTCTAATTGTTTTGTATCTTATTGATTTTTAGATTTTAAGCGAAAAAATCAACTAAGAGAAATTTAACTTTTTTCTATTGAATCCTTTTTATAAATCTTTTACTCGCTAAAAAAGGAGTGCAAATTTACAACTAAATTCTTATTTTAACAATAAGAAAATCAATAATTTAAAAAAGAGCAGTGATTATTTCTTTTTCTGAAATATTTTCGGCTTCAGCCTTGTAGTTTTTTACGATTCGATGACGTAAAATGGCATTCGCAACTGTTCTCACATCTTCTCTATCTGGTGAGAATTTACCATTTACGGCTGCATTCGCCTTAGCTGCTAAAATTAAGTTTTGAGAAGCTCTTGGGCCTGCCCCCCAATCGATATAATCAGTAACAATTTGTGCGACTCCATCAGAGTTTGGTCGCGTTTTACTAACTAAAGAAACTGCATATTCAATGACATTATCTGCTACAGGAATTCTACGAATTAAATGTTGTAAATCAATAATCTCTTGTGGAGTAAATATGGAATTTACTTTTTGTTGTTCATCAGAAGTGGTACTTTTTACTACTTGTACTTCTTCCTCAAAAGAAGGGTACTCTAGGTGGATTGAAAACATAAACCTATCTAATTGTGCTTCTGGCAAAGGATAGGTTCCTTCTTGCTCAATAGGATTTTGAGTAGCTAAAACAAAAAATGGCTTGTCTAATTTATAATGATGCCCTGCAACTGTAACAGACTTTTCTTGCATTGCTTCTAATAAAGCAGCTTGCGTCTTGGGCGGAGTTCTATTGATTTCGTCTGCTAAAATGATATTAGAAAATAAAGGTCCTTTAATAAATTTAAACTGTCTGTTTTCATCAAGAATTTCACTTCCTAAAATATCAGAAGGCATTAAGTCGGGTGTAAATTGAATACGTTTAAAATCTAAACCTAAGGCCTGCGCTACAGTATTAATTAACAAAGTTTTTGCTAAGCCAGGAACACCAATAAGTAAAGAATGTCCTCCACAAAGTATAGATAATAATACATGATTTATAGCATCATGCTGACCAACAATAACTTTACCAATTTCAGCTTTTAATTGAGCGTGCTTTTTTACTAAAGATTCAATAGCTGCTACATCTGACATACTTATTAATTTTTAGCCCAATTATTTTTAAACGAACATTTTTTATGCTCATTATTAATTTTTACATAGGTATCTCCAATAATTCCTTTTGTCCATTTATCTATAGTTTCTTGCTGCTTCTTTTGTAAAGCCAAATCTTGAATTTTAACATAATCATCACTTAGATTTGCCTTATGCGCTTCTGTTTTTCTCTTTACCAAAATAACTTTATACATTTTCTCTCCTTCTCTTGTCTCGTCATAAAAGACATCTGTAATATCTCCCTGATTTAAAGAACTAATTCTTGCATATAATGCAGGATCCATTCTTGTTAAATCAAACTTCGTATCGCTAGTTAATGGATTCACGATTAATCCATTATTATTTTTTGTAACCTTATCATCAGAATACTTTTTTACAGCTTCCTCAAAAGTCATTTTTAATGTCAAAACATCTTTTCTAATGCTTTCAAGAGAATCTTTAACACGCTCTAATTCGGCAGTATTTACTTCTGGCTGAATAAGAATATGTCTTGTATCACGTTGGCGCCCTTTTATTTTTTCTACTTTTAAGATATGGTAACCAAACTGCGATTTAAAAGGTTCTGATATCTCCCCTTCTTCTAGACTAAATGCGGCTTCTTTAAACTCTTTTACAAATGGGCTTTCTCTAGTAATAGTGTAGGCTCCTTTATTATCTGTAACACCTGGGTCATTAGAATTTAAGATCGCTTTCATTGTCATACTCGCGCCATCTTCAATTTCTTTTTTAATAGATTTCAGTTTTTCTATAACGCGTTGATTTTCGTCATAAGTAGGCTCAGCTTTTAATACTATTTGTGCCAATTCTACTTCAGCACCAAAATCTGGTAAATTACCTTCTTTTTCTAAACTACTGTAATAATCTCTTACTTCTTCTGGAGTCACATCTACTTTTTCGGTAAGCTTTTGCTGCATTTTCTGAATAAGATTTGCTTCTCTTTCAACATCATAGAATTCTTTTCTCATATCAGCCATATTATCAAAACCATAAAACTTGTATAGTTTTTCTTCAGAACCTAATTGTTGTAGAAAATAGGCTAGTTTTTGTTCTACTCGAGAATTTACTTCTGCCTCAGTAACTTCAACACTATCGATGACAGCATGGTGCGCTAATAATTTTCGTTCCATGATTTGTTCTAACATATCACAATCAGAAATAACAGCCTTACCTTCACTCTGCTGCTCTAATTGCTTTTTATACCCTGCGATCTCAGAATCTAACACAACATTCTTTCCAACAACCGTTGCAACACCATCTAACTTTAATCTATCTTGAGCATGTAAAGTAATAGAAAGCGCTAACATCATTACGAATACTATGTTTATTTTATTCTTCTTTAAATATTTCAAATTCTTTATTATTAATTGCATCTTCTACTAATGTTTCCTCTATTTTTCTAATTAATTCTAACTTCCTATTATGCAGTATCATTTGCTTAATAGTAGGTGTGATATAACTCACAGGAGCCACTTCATTCCGTTTAAGGATATCTTTTACAGCGACCAAATATACTCCTAATGAGTCTTTTTTTTCTAAAAACTTAATGCTTTTTAAGATGAGTTTAACATCTTTATCGTTTAGAGTAGGTAATTTTCTCTTAATATCACTTAGCCTAACCCAAATGGAATCATTTAAATTATATGATTTTAATTGCATCTCTCTGGCAATTAAACTATCTCTGTCTGCTCTTTTTTCTGATCTAAAAAGACTTTCGAATTCTTTGGGGTTTAAAAGTTCATTGCTAAAATGAATATATTTAAACTTTACCAACTCCTCATTTAACTTAAATATTTCTTTATTTTCTTTATAAAACTTTTGAATATTCACTGAGGTCACATTGGTATCTAAGTATTGTTTAACTGCTTCTTCTTTATAACGATTTACTAAAAGATCATTCTTATACTTCTTTACCAATTCATCAATTTCAGAAATATTATCACCTAAGTTTATTTCTGCTTTTTTATATAGTAATTGCTCTTTTACCCATCTATTAATAAAATTATTAGCTAATAGAATACTATCGTTTCCTTTAACACTTTCTGGTATATTCTTTTGAATGTCTTCTTGATATAAATATGTATTATAAACACGAGCTACGGCATCTTCTGGATTTTTATTCTTATTTACACAAGAAAGTAAAATGACACTAATAAATAAGCAATATGTGACTATTTGTTTCAAATCTAATTTGAATGGTTTTTAATCAACTTTTTAAGTGCCTTTTTATTGACCTTGTATGTATAATTATTTCTGAGTTCTTGTATCCACTCTTTCTCAAGGTACTCTTGATAATCGTTCATTACCAATCCTTTTGCCTCTTTAAACTCTTTTTGAATTGGCGCTAATAAATTTAAAACATTTACTACAACAAATTGATTCTTACCTTCATTATAAACCTTAGAAACACCTTTAGCAGCAACAAAATCTTTTGGCAATTTTTTACTATCCAATTCAATTATACCCTTAGAAAATAACACATGAATGGTAGGTTTTTCATTAATCAGGTCTTTAATTTCTTCTATAGACTTGCCTTCTTCAAGATATTGTTTCACTAATGTAGCTTTATCTTCTTTACTACATGTGGCTATTATTACATCAGCACGCTTTTCGTGCATATATTTAGCTTTATGTCGATTAAAAAAATCTTTTAATCCAGTAGTATCTTTTTCAGAACGCTTCCAGATTTTTAATTGTAGCAAATCAAATAATAATAATCCGTCTTTATACTCTTGAAATGTGTTAGCAAACTCTTGATTTGTACCCTCTAAGTTCTTTTTATAATGTTCAATAATACGCTCATCTAAAAAATCTTCAAACGTATTTGATAATGACTTTTTCTTTTGATTTTCATTATAGCGCATCAATTCTTTGAGTTTTGTTTTTTCATCATTGATAGAAAAAACAACATTGTTCGAATTTTCTTGAATTTTTTGAGCATCTGCAGTCAAAAATAAAGACTTTAGGTTTTCATTTATCTGAATGTTATATTTACTTTTTAGCTTGTCAGCGACAGATTTTCCTGCGGCATAAGCACGTTCGCTGCCTTCAATTTTTTTTACAAGTTCTGGTTTTAATTCTTCGTAGCTAGCAATCGGATGTTTTTTGATTAACCTTACTATATGCCATCCAAAATTCGTTTTAAAAGGTTTAGAAATATCATTTTCGTTAGTAAGTGAAAAGGCAATACTTGAAAATGGTTCTATCATACGTGTTGCAGAAAATTTTTGAAGTCTTCCTCCTTTGGGAGCGCTAGATTTATCATCTGAGTATTTCTGTGCCATCAAATCAAAACTTTCGCCTTGTGTTAATTTTGTATAAATATCATTAATTTGTGTTTTTGCGTAATCATTAGAATCATTTTTTATCATGATGTGAGCGACTTCAACTTCCCCTTTTGAAAGTCTTGTATCTTCAACTTTTATAATATGGTATCCAAAACTCGTTCTAAAAGGCATAGAAACATCGCCTATTGTATTGCTATAAGCAGCATTCTCAAATGGATATACCATAGTAAAGGCAGAAAAATATCCTAAATCACCACCATTAGTTTTAGCAGAAGGATCTTCAGAATATAATCTGGCGACTTCTTCGAATGATTTACCGTTCAAAATTTCATCTCGTAGCCTAAGAATTTTATCATATGCTTGTAAAGTATCCGTTGATGATGCTTTCGGGTTTAAGCGTATTAACAGATGTCGCGCTCTAACTTCTTTTTTCGTCCTATTATATGCCTCCTTAATAAGCGATTCTGTAATATTTGCATCTTTTAGATAAGGCTTTATAAGTTGTTCTTTGTATTTTTTTAATTCTCTTTTATACGTTTCAACGGTATCTAATTTAAGCTCATGAGCTTGTTTTAACTTTAACTTATAATTTAAATAGAGGTCAAGGTATTCTGCTATTGTTTTTTGGTTTTCTTTAGCAACAATAGTTCTGTTTTTATTAAAAACTCTTAAAAACTCTTTTGTAGTTATCGGTTCGTTTTCAACAGTAAATAAAACATCTTGCTTTTTTTGAGCATATGTAAAACTAACCGCAAAGAGTAGAATTAGGAGTATTCTATTATGAAGTGTTATTAAATTCTTATTTATCATGTTAGAAATCAAAAAAGTTATCAAAACATTTATTATCTATAGTATTTTTCTTATCAAATTATAAAGAAATTACCCCTTCTACAGTAGAAACCTCTTTATATTTTCTAATAACTTCGTCTGCAGAAGCTAAATTCACTAATACAGTTAGGCTATTGTATTTTCCTGTTTTTGAGGGTTTAGAAGTAATAACAGCACCTGTATGATTAAAAATTTCTTCTATTTCTTTAAATCTATCTTTATCATTAGGTATAATAAATTTATACATGTAATCTGAAGGAAATTTTGTAGTTTCTTCAAGACTAATCTTTAATTTTTTATAGAAATCTTCTTCTTTAGACATATTGTTATTTTTTCAAAAAAATGTTCAAATTTAATACCAAAGATTATTATTTTAAATTGCTGACAAAAATACCTATATTATTCGTGTTAATTAAATTATTTCTTTTCTTTGTTCTAACATAGATATGAACAAAAAAACACAACAAAAAGTAGTCATTACTGGTGGGCCAGGCACAGGTAAAACTTCAATTATTAAAGAATTAGAAAAACGTGACTTTTTCTGTTTTCATGAAGTAATTAGAGAAATTACTTTAGAGGCAAAAAATGAAAAAGATTCTGAGGTATTTACTACGAATCCTATTGCTGTTGTTGAAGATTCTTTAGGTTTTAATTTAAAGATTCTTAACGGAAGAATTGAGCAATATATAGCTTCTCAGAGTTTAAAAGACTCTGTTGTCTTCTTTGACAGGGGCATCCCAGATGTACTTGGCTATATGGATTTTTTCAAGCAGTCTTATGATACAGTTTTTACTAAGCCCTGTAAAAGATATGTCTATGACAAAATTTTTATATTACCTCCTTGGGAAGAAATTTACACTTCAGACAATGAACGATTTGAAAGTTATGAAGAAGCATTACAGATACATTTTTTCCTAGAAAAAGCTTATGAAGGTTTTGGTTATGAATTAGTTTCTGTTCCGTTCGGATCTATAAAAGAGCGCGTTGATTACATTTTAGATAGCATCAAATCTTATTAATGACTACTCCATTAGAGATTCTTAAGAAGTACTGGAAGCACGAAACATTTAGAGAGCCACAAGAATCTATCATAAATAATGTTCTAGAAAATAATAATACGATTGTATTATTGCCAACTGGTGCAGGAAAGTCTATTTGCTATCAAATACCTGCACTGTTAAAAGAAGGTGTATGTGTTGTTGTTTCTCCGCTTATTGCTTTAATAAACGATCAAGTTGAAAGCCTTAAAGCTAGAAATATAAAAGCCATTACCATAAGTTCTGGCTTAAATACAAATGAACTAGTACAACTATTTGATAACATACTTTTTGGGAATATAAAGTTTTTATATCTATCTCCCGAGAGATTACAATCTGAATTCATTCAAGAGAAACTAAAACAATTAAATGTAAGCTTGATAGCTATAGATGAGGCGCACTGTATATCTGAATGGGGTCATGATTTCAGACCTTCCTACAGAAAGATAAATAAATTAATTGAAATTCATCCTAAAGTACCTGTAATTGCTTTAACTGCTTCTGCAACTACTAAAGTTTTTGATGATATTAAGCAAAATTTATCGATTCAAGATGCTATTAACTTCAAAACTTCACTCCATAGAAAAGAATTGGCTTATCACTTAATTAAAACAGAAGATATTAATTTTCAAGTGATTAAAATTTTAAAAAATATTAGCGCACCGTCAATCATATATACTACAAGTAGAAAATCTACGAAAAACTTACACAATTATTTAATTTCAAAAGATATAGCTTCTTCCTATTACCATGGCGGTTTAAATTACAATGAGAAAAAAGAAGCTTATACTAAGTGGTTAAATGAAGAAACACCCATCATGGTAGCAACCAATGCATTTGGTATGGGAATAGACAAAAATAATGTTACTACAATTATACATATTGACTTACCTTTTAGTTTAGAAAATTATCTACAAGAATCTGGGAGAGCAGGTAGAAATGGCAAAAATTCACAAGCATTTTTACTATATAATCAAGCTACAATTCACGAATTTAAGAAAAGGCATAAAAAAGGCATTATAGCGATTAATGAGTTAAAAGAAATTTATAAAAAACTCAACCAGTACTTTAGAATTGCTAAAGGAGAAATGCCAAATGAAGCGTATGTTTTAGTACTACAAAAATTCTGCAAACAGTACAATTTAAATGCAGTAAAAGTCTTCAACGCTATTGAAATTTTTGAGAAGGAAGGTATTTTAGAATCTCAAAATGATACTCGAAAAAAATCATTGTTAAAAATCAATATAACTCAAAAAGAGGTACTTAATTATAGCAATTCTACTCATTCTGAACTATTAAAAACATGTTTAAGAACGTATGTAGGGTTATTTGATAATTTAACGAGAATCGATGAATTTATTTTAGCAAAAAAACTCAATATATCTATTACTGAAGTTGTTGAATATTTAAATCAATTAAACGAAAGAGCTTATGTACTTTATAAGCCAAAACACGAAGGCAATACAATACGGTTTTTAGTACCTAGAGAAGATGATTATACCATAAACGCAATTTCAAAAAATATTACGCAACGGCAAGCTATAAAAAAGGAAAAAGTAACATCTGTTATAGATTATGTAGCTAACGAAACTATTTGCAGAAACACGTTTCTTATGAATTACTTTAACCAAAGTAATTCAAACAAATGTGGTAAATGTGATATTTGTTTAGAAGATGTACACTCAAAAGAAAATTACAACCCTATTGAAATAGCAAAACAAATATGTATCCTTCTAGAACAACAAGAAGCATCTCCTAAAGTTATAGTAAGTACCTTAAATTTTAAAAAACATCATATTATAGAAGTACTTCAATTACTCTTGGAAAAGGGTAGAATTAAATTAACTTCGCAAAACAAATTCCAAATAAATAAAGATGCGTGACATTAGAATCGTGTTTATGGGTACTCCAGATTTTGCAGTTAGTTCCCTAAAAGCACTCTTAGATGCTAAATTTAATATTGTAGGTGTTATCACGGCTCCAGACAAACCCGCTGGCAGAGGAAGAAAGCTACATGAATCTGCTGTAAAAAAGTTTGCCAGTTCTAAAGATTTAACTGTTCTACAACCAACCAATTTAAAAAATGAAACTTTTATTAAGCAATTAGAAGATTTAAATGCTAACCTTCAGATTGTAGTTGCATTTAGAATGCTACCAAAAGTAGTTTGGCAAATGCCTGCGCATGGCACATTTAATTTACACGCATCTTTACTTCCTGAATATAGAGGTGCTGCTCCAATAAATTGGGCGATTATAAATGGAGAAAAAGAAACTGGGGTTACTACTTTTTTTATTGATGAGAAAATAGATACTGGAGAAATTATTTTGCAAGAAAAATTAAAAATTAAAAAAAATGATACTGCTGGTGACCTTCATGATAGGCTAATGTTAGTAGGCGGTAACCTAGTTGTGAAAACAGTTGAACAGATTCAAACCAATAAAGTTGAAACAAGTAAACAACCTAATAAAGAAGAAAAATCAGCACCAAAAATTTTTAAGGAAACTTGCAAGATTAACTGGACACTTTCTCGGAAAAAAATATTTAACCATATTAGAGGTTTAAGTCCTTATCCCGCTGCTTGGACAACGCTCATAAATGGAGAAGAAAAAATAGAATTAAAAATTTATAAAGCAAGTAAAGAAAAAGCCAAACATAAACATGCTGTCGGCTCTGTAATTGCATCTAAAAAAGAGTTGAAAATTGCTGTTAAAAAAGGATTTATTATTATAAGAGAATTGCAAATTGCTGGCAAGAGAAGAATGCATATTGTTAATTTCTTAAATGGTTATACCTTTACAGAAAATGCAAAAGTCCTGTAAGCCTCTGTTTATGCATCTTTAGTAGGTTTTTCGCTTATTTATTTGGTGTTATTAACAAATTGAATTGATTTATCAACAAAATAGCCCATTTTTAGCCTCTAATCTTGCGTAAACCCCTATAAAATCTATATTTGTTCAGCTTAAAAAAAGCAAATAATAATTTTTAACCAATTTAATTTTTAAATTATGAACAAATCAGAATTAATAGAGTCTATGGCTTCTGAAGCTGGTATTACTAAAGCAGCTGCTAAAAAGGCATTAGATAGTATGATGAACAACGTAGAGAAAACATTAAAGAAAGGCGGAAGAGTTTCTTTAGTAGGTTTTGGTTCTTGGTCAGTTACTAAAAGAGCTGCAAGAGATGGTAGAAACCCGCAAACAGGTAAAACAATTAAGATTGCTGCAAAAAATGTAGTAAAGTTTAAGCCTGGTGCTGAATTAAAAGGTTCAGTAAACTAAGACTAAATTTATAAAAGCTATAAAGCCTCCGTTTTACGGAGGTTTTTTTATGTCATTATTTTTTCTATATTAGATGTGAATTAATTGATATGTATTCACTAAAACCTTCTAAGGGAAAGTTGCTTATTGCTGAACCGTCCATTCTAAATGATGTTTCATTTAACCGTTCTATTATTTTATTATCTGAGCATAATGATGAAGGAGCGGTAGGTTTTATTATTAATAAGCCATCAGATTTTACTATAAAAGATTTAATTCCTGAAATTGATTCAGCAATTCGTGTTTATAAAGGTGGACCTGTTTCTAAAGAGAATCTTTATTTTATACATCGCCTACCTGAATCTATACCCAATAGTATTGAAATTGGTGATGGTATCTATTGGGGTGGTGATTTTGAAAAAGTACAAGAGCTACTTGAAGAAAATACAGTTTCTAATAGTGATATTCGATTTTTCTTAGGATATTCTGGTTGGAGTAAAGATCAATTACAAGATGAGTTAGAGACAACTTCATGGAAAGTTATAGAGAATAAGCACAAAAATATCTTTGGTATTCCTCATAAAAATTTTTGGAAAGATGAAATGATGAAATTTGGTGGTGAGTATAAAATATGGGCTAATGCTCCTGAGAATCCTTCTTTAAATTAAGTAAGCAGTGCTAATGCACTTAGTTTTTTAAATAATGTTTCTGAAATTTTCACCTCATACGTTTTCTTGCGATACTTTGTTACGGGTTGTATCCAAGCTATAGCATTTGTAATAAAAACCTCATCAGCTTTCTGTAATTCAAAGGGTGTAATTTCTGACTCTTCTATCGTAAGATTATTATCTTTTTTAATAATTTCTATGAGCTTTTTTCTTGCTACACCTTTAATACAACCTTCTGTAAGCGAAGGTGTTACTATTTTATTTCCTTTAACCAGAAAAATGTTTCCGTTTGCGGCCTCTACCAATTGTTTTTTCTCATTTAATAAAAGACAATTATCATACCCATTCTCTTTCATAAAAATACTAGATAATACGTTAACAATTCTATTAGTAGATTTTACCGTAGATAATAGTCCTGAAAATACATAGTGATCTTTATATAGTTCGATTTCATACTTATCTTTTTTATCAACATGAAGTGCATCAGCTTCAATTAAAAAATCTGTTTCATTATCTGTTGGTGTATATAAACCTCCTTGTTTTCTAAATACTGAAAATCTTACTCTACTATTTGTTAAACCAATATTCTTTACTAATCTAAGTATTTGACTTTCAAAATATTCAAGTGTAAAACTCATAGCCATATCCATTCGCAACATTCTTGCCGAAGCCATCAATCTAAAATAATGATCTTCGCAAAATAGTACTTTACCATTTTGAACCTTAATTGTTTCAAAAATACCATCACCATACTTAAAAGCTCTATTATCTATTGAAATAGAAATGACATCTTTATTTATGAATTTTCCGTTATAATTTATCATGTAGATACAGCTAATTTAAAGCCGCAAAAATAGTAATAAAAAAGCCCCGAAAAAATCGAGGCTACCTACTTGTTAATTTTAAATTATCCTCCAATAGTATGTTTTAATTCATCAATTTGATTTTCCCAAAACATTTTTGATTCTTCAACTTCATCTTCATCGGCAAAAGCAGTAACAATTAAAGAAACATCTTTAGTAATATCATCAACTTGTATTCTAAATTCAAAATAAGTATCATCCTCTTCTTCAAGCCACTTATAACGAATACGTTCATTCGTTTTATGAGATACTCTTTTTGCCTGCTCTTCAGAGTCATCCCAAATAAACGTAAATACTTCACTTCGAGAATTCACGTTATCAGCGAACCACTCACCTAAACCATCTGGAGTAGAAAGGTATTGAAATAAGAAACTAGGTGAGGCATGTATAGGAAATTCTAAATCGAATTTTATTTTATCTGACATTTAATTTATTTGTTTTTCATAATGTGACAATATATATATTATTTACTTTAAAAAAAACTTTTTACAAAAAATTAAATATAGGTGTTGTCTCATCTAAATTTGTTATTATATTTGCAACCGCAAAAATGGCGAGGTAGCTCAGATGGTTAGAGCGCAGGATTCATAACCCTGAGGTCGGCAGTTCAATTCTGCTCCTCGCTACAAGAAAACCCAAGAGAAGTCTTGGGTTTTGTTATT